>JAUZQL010000076.1 GCA_030950975.1 Mariprofundaceae bacterium
GTGTAAAAATGAACTGCCGAACGGCAACTGCGCATTTCTACAAACCACCCACAAAATCGTCAACTATAATCATGCATCCATTGCTCATGTAAGCGCATGACTTGCAAGGCTAATGCCCTGCGTTTACCCGAATTTTCTAAAATATAATCCGCCTTCATACGACGGAATGAATCATCACACTGACATTGCAAAATTTTATCAAACGTAGCGGCATCTTGATCACCCCGTTGCAACACCCGTTGTTGACGTAACTCAAGATTCGCCAATACCACCACCACCGCATCCATGCGTGTCTCGCCCGATGATTCCAATAATACCGATGCTTCAATGATGACATAAGGCGCTGATTGCTGGCTAAACCAACGCTGCTCTTTGGCAAGAATAGCAGGATGTAAGATACGATTTAATTGTTCCGTTGCGGTGCTATTTAAAAAGGCCTTTTCCGCCAATTTTTTTCGTTGTACAACACCCTTTGCATCCAAAATATCTGCGCCAAAGCTTGCTTGTAATTGTTCGCGTACCTCGCTAATTGCCAAACAATCATGCCCCACTTGATCCAAATCTAAAACGGGCACATTGTTTTCGGCAAACATGGCAGCCACTGTGCTTTTACCACTGCCAATACCGCCTGTTAGCGCAATCCTTTGTGTCATAGTTTACAGTCTACATTCAAGGAAACAACACGCTTCGATAACTCGACAAAATCTCATCTCCCCATAAAAACCACAGCATACCTGCCATTGCCAAATAAGGGCCAAAAGGAATTTCAGTATCTTTGCCTTGTTTGGATAGTTTCAAATAGGCGAGACCTACCACCGCTCCCACGAAAGAGGATACAAATACGATAAAAGGCAAGGCTTGCCAGCCCATAAACGCACCAAGCATGGCTAATAATTTAAAATCACCTTGACCCATACCTTCTTTTTTAGTGACTAAAAGAAACAATGTTGCCACCAACCAAAAAACACCATAACCCAGCACTGCACCCAATAATGATGATTGAATATCCCCAATCCACCACGCAAAAAGAATACCAAGCAACACACCGGGTAAGGTCAAAACATCGGGTAAATAGCCTGTTTCATAATCGATTAAACTTAAAATCCACAATAAACTCACCAAGACAATGGCTTCCAAAAGCATCGGCGTTGGTCCAAATTTCCATGCCAGTAATGCCCAACTGATACCCATCAGCATTTCCAAAAAAGGGTAACGCACTGAAATAGTCAAGGAACAATGACGACATTTTCCTTTTAATATCAACCAAGATAATAAAGGAATATTATCATACCAAGCAATATCATGATTGCAGTTCGGACAATGACTACTGGGAAAGGCAATCGATTCACCACGTGGAATACGGTACACACAGACATTGGAA
>JAUZQL010000077.1 GCA_030950975.1 Mariprofundaceae bacterium
AAGAAGTGGAAGAAGTGGAAGAAGTGGAAGAAGTGGAAGAAGTGGAAGAAGTGGAAGAAGTGGAAGAAGTGGAAGAAGTGGAAGAAGTGGAAGAAGTGGAAGAAGTGGAAGAAGTGGAAGAAGTAAGTGCGGAAAAGAATGCGACAGAGCCTTGTCTTTTGGTGCAAGATGATGTGGTGGAGGGGGAAATCATGAACGATTCAGTATGGCCTCAAACGGCAGATAAACGTTTATTAGATGTATTGAAAAAACAAGTACAAGGCTCGATCGAGTTGCTTTCTGAAAGCAGTGAAGAAGGTTTGATTAAATTGACTGAAGTTTTGGATATGGGTGTGTCGGATGAAGTGGAAGATGCCATTATGGCAGCCCTTACAGATTTACAAAATATCGATCGTGTCTCTCAACGCTTAAGCAATGTTCAAACATGTTTGGATGATTGGTCGACGCATGTTCCTGATGCCACTCAAGCCGCTTTGTGGGAAGATGAAGTGGCAAAACGTTATGTCATGGAAGAAGAGCGGATGGTGTTGAAGGGGGAATTATGACAGGTCCAAGAATTTTAATTGTTGAAGATTCAACCATGGTGAGAATTACTGTAAAACGTACCTTGAAAAAGGTCGATTTTAATGTGGATGAAGCCAAAGATGGTCAAATCGGTTTGGATAAAGTGACAGCTTCGGTAGATAACCCGTATGATTTAATCCTTACTGACTTGAATATGCCCAATATGGATGGGCTGACCATGATTCAAAATATTCGTAAAATTCCTAGTTATGCTGATACGCCGATTGTGATGTTAACGACGGAATCGGGTGAAGATAAAAAGAGTGTCGGGCATGAATCAGGCGTTTCTGCATGGTTGGTGAAACCCTTTGAACCAGATGCATTGATTGAAGTCGTGGGTGGCATGTTGTTTTAAGATTTTGGAATGTGATGAGCGGCTTTAGCCGCGCCAAATGAAGTATTAAGGCGCAGCTAAAGCCGCACTTCCAAAGCATGTCGAATTGATATATCGGGAAAATAATGGGTAAGCTGAATCGTTACCCATAAACAGGAGCAAGAACGATGGATGAAGAGCTACTGAATGAATTTTTAACAGAAAGTAATGAAAATTTAGCATCCATTGAACAACAATTGATGGATTTAGAAGAAAATCCTGCTGATATGGATTTATTGGATAGTATTTTTCGTGTGGTGCATACTGTTAAAGGTAGTTGTGGCTTTTTAGGCTTGGTAGGCTTGCAAAAAACAGCACATGCTGGTGAAAACTTATTGGGTAAAATTCGTTCGAGTAAATTCTTAGTGGATGATAAAATCGTTTCTTTGTTGCTTGAGTGTACAGATGGTATCAAAGCCCTATTGGAAGGTTTGGAATCAGAAGGTGTAGAGCCAGATTTAGATCATAGTGATTTGATTGAGCAATTGTATTTAGCGGAACGGATGGTGGAAGAATCTTCCAATGGTAGTAAGGCAAAATCATTGGAATCTGTTGAGGAAGTAGAACAAAACCTTGATTGGTTGGGCGATGTTGATGAAAGTGTTTTAACCGCCCTAAAAGATGCAGGCTTATTAACAGCAGAACAGATGATAAGGGCTGGTTTTGCCACCTTGCGTAACATGGATGCTTTAAGCCCTGCGGATGCTCTGAAGGTTTTAGGTGTGGCAAAACAGCATCTAAAGAGACAAGCATCTAGTCCAGATGTTGAACATCAGCCACAAGATAAAACAGAAGCAGAGGTAACAGAGCCACAAGCTAAAAAAGAAGACAATGTAGAAAAAGCTAAAGCCACGCCGCCAGAGATACCTGCCACACCTGCACCTATCCCACCTGCTAAAAAAGCAACGGCAGCCGTTAAAAAGGTGGTAAAATCAGACCATAAACAACGCCCTAAAAGTGCAGGCAGCATTCGTGTCGATATTGAGCTTTTGGATAGCCTCATGAACCAAGTAGGTGAGTTGGTGTTAACGCGGAATCGATTGATGCAGATGATGGCAAGCTCAGGCAATATGACCTATGTGCGTGTGAGTCGTGATGTGGATCATATTACGGAGCAACTCCAAGCACAGTTATTGCGCACCCGTATGCAACCGATTCAAAGTGTGTGGAGCAATATTCCTCGTATTGTTCGAGATATGGGCAAACAATTGAATAAGAAAATTACGGTGGTGATGGAAGGTGAAGAAACCGAGCTGGATCGCACCATTCTTAATGCACTCAAAGATCCATTGACTCATATTATTCGTAACAGTTGTGATCATGGCATTGAAATGCCTGATGAAAGGCGAAATGTGGGAAAACCAGCCGAAGGCACGCTTAAACTTTCAGCAGCACAAGAATCAGGTTTTATTGTGATTTTAATTGAAGATGATGGTGCGGGCATTGATGCAGCGAGGGTGAAAACTAAAGCCGTAACGATGGGTGTTTTAACGGAAGAACAAGCGGCGATTATTAGTGATAAAGCAGTGTTGCAATTGATTTTCCATGCAGGTTTATCCACAGCACAAACGGTTAGTAATTTATCAGGGCGTGGCGTGGGCATGGATGTGGTACGCACAGAAATTGAAAAAGTAGGCGGCTCGGTGGACATCAGTAGCGAACGTGGTCAAGGCACCACTTTACGCATTCGCATTCCGCTTACTTTAGCCATTATTTCTGCCATGATTATAGGGTGTGAGGGTCATCGCTTTGCGATTCCTCAAATGAGCGTACGCGAGTTATTGAATGCGCCCCGTGATTCCAGTGAATGGCGTTTGATTGGTGGTCAACCTTTTTATCGTTTGCGTGGTAAATTATTACCTGTGATGCGTTTAAAAGAAGTCTTAGAGTTTACTAAAGATGTTATCAATGAAGGTTCTATTGTGGTGGTGGATATTGGTGATCGAACCTATGGTGTATTGGTCGATGAAATTTTTGGTGCTGAAGAAATTGTTGTGAAACCTTTGGGCGTACACTTCCAACAAACGCGCTTTTATGGTGGCTGTAGTATTTTAGGGGATGGTGTGGTGATTCCTATTTTTGATTGCAATGAATTGGCATCGTTGATGAAATTATCCCAAGAAGCTGAGGCTCTTCAGCATTTAGAAGAAGAAGAAGAAATATCCATGCATGAATTACAACACACCTTGGTTTTTGCCGAAGGTGGTCAGCGTTTTGCCATTCCTATGGCATTGATTGAGCGTTTGGAATGTTTTCCTGAAAAAAATATTGAACAGGCAGGCAGTTCGGAAGTGCTGCAATATCGGGATGACGTGATTGCGGTGTTACGTTGGAGTAGTTTGATTGATGTGCATCGAGATATTGAAGCTGATGAAAGTGTCTATGGGCTTATTTTATCAGATGGTTATAAATATTTATGTTTGCAAGTCGAAGAAGTGATTGATATTTTAGAAATACCTTTGGATATTAAAATGGCATCGGATAATCCGTTGTTTTTAGGTACTTCCGTGATTGAAGGTATTGCGACTGAAGTCGTTGATGTGTTTGAAGTGGTGAAAAAAGTGGATGCGGATTGGTTTTCACGCAATAAGAGTACGGCTTCGCAGGAAGAAGAAATATCACCCACGATTTTATTTGTCGAAGATGCGACTTTTTTCCGAAATTTGGTGATTCCCGTATTGGATGCCTTGGGCTATGAAAGTTGGGTAGCAAAAGATGGCTTGGAAGCCTGTAGTATTTTGGAAAATAAAACGCCTGATTTGATTTTAACGGATTTAGAGATGCCCAATATGGATGGTTATGCCTTGGTCGATTGGGTCAAAGGTCGCCCTGAATTATCGGATATGCCTGTTGTCGCATTAACCGCTACCCCCATTGATGAAATACCTTTGGAACGTCAACGAAAATTCCGTGATGTTATGATTAAATTTGATCGACAAACACTCAATGAAGGTTTGGAACGTATTATGGGTGAGATAAAAAAGAATGCCCCTGTCCGTGTGGAAGGCGAAGTTATTTCTAGTGCTGTGACAGAAGGAGCTTGATATGAATGCTTTGGTTCATGTGAAAAATAAGCCTAGCCGATCAGATTTAGAATTATTGACCTGCCGTGTAGGGGAACAATGGATTGGTTTACATGTGAAGCAAGTACGTGAGGTGGTGACGGGGCATGTAAGAACCGTGATGCCTTTGGCACCGAGTTCTGTCATGGGTTTGATTAATTTGCGTGGTCGGGTGTTGACGGAATTGGATGTGCGGAAAGTGGTGGGTTTACCAGCCCGTGAACCTGACGCATCTTTTCATGTGGCGATTATTGAAAGTAGTTCGGGCGAAGATTTTGGTTTGGCAGTGGATGATGTGGGTGAAGTCATGCTGATGGATCGTGATTATTATGAATCGACCCCCAGCTCTTTGGATCCTGTATGGCGACAGGTGAGTGAAGGTGTTTTAAAACAAGATAATCGTGTCTTGGTTTTGATGAATGTGGATCGTTTTATTGCTTTAACCATTCCAAGTCTTGAAGGCAATGTACAAAATCCTGCGGCTGTGCATTAATATTTCAATGAACGGAAGGGAGTGCTTATGAGTGATCGAAAAAAAGACAAAATTCGACTTTTAATCGTTGATGACTCGGTGGTATTTCGAACATTTTTTCGTGGTTGTATTGCACAATTAAAGCATATTGAGCTGGTGGGAGTCGCCAAAGATGGACGCGATGCTCTGAATAAAATAAAACAATTAAAACCTGATGTGGTGACGATGGATATGGAAATGCCGCATTTTCATGGCATTGAAGTGATTGAGTGTTTACAAGATGAAGCACCTGATACATGTGTATTGGTGATTAGCAGTCAATCGGAAACCAATGCAGAAAAAACGGTGAAAGCTTTGGCAGTAGGAGCCTTTGATTTTGTCTTAAAACCAAAATCATCGGAACGAAATCCTACGGCTGTGTTATTGAACATGTTAAAAGAGACCTTGCCTCGTGCGCGTAGTGTGAAGCGTGTGAGTCATGCTGGTAAAGCTACGTCGTCCACCAAGCTATCGACAACTGAAACACTGAAAAATAAAATAAGCCAACGCCCTCGCGTGGCAAAAAAAGCGGATTTGGTTGCTATTGGATCGAGTACGGGAGGTCCTGCTGCCTTGTATCAAGTGCTAAGTAGGCTACCTGCCAATTTTTCATTACCCATTACGGTCACGCAACATATGCCTAAGCTTTTTTTACAATCCTTAGCCGATCGTTTGGATCGAGATACATCATTGAAAGCTAAGTTGGCTGAAGATGGCATGGTTTTGGAAGGTGGATGTATTTATGTTGCCCCCGGTGATGTGCACATGGAAATTGAACGCATGGGAACAAAACTATGCGTCAAATTGGTGAACGGTGAAAAAGTACATCATTGCAGACCTGCTGTGGATGTAACGTTTCATTCTTTGGTCAAATTATTGCCCCGTACGCGTTGTGTTGCGGTGGTGTTGACGGGCATGGGTGCGGATGGTGCAGCAGGAGCAAAAGCCATGCGCGATAAACAGGCGTATGTGATTGCTCAAGATGAGAAAAGTAGCGTGGTTTGGGGTATGCCAGGCGAAACAGTGAAATGTGGTGCAGCCAATGAAGTATTACCTTTGATGGATATTGCTGCAGGCATTATACAAGCAAGTGGAGGCTAAGAAATGACGATACGTTCAGATTTATTTACATATTTACAGGATTTTTTATTACGACGTAGTGGTTTAGTGTTGTCGGATGATAAAGCTTATTTGATTCGTTCGCGTGTGCAGGTATTGCTGCGTAAATTTGATATTGCTGATATTAATACCTTGGTGATGCGTATTAAACGTCAAGAAACAGGCGATGTTGCTAAAGCCTTGATTGATGAAATGACCACCAATGAAACTTTATTTTTTCGTGATAGCTATCCTTTTAAAGCCTTGACAGACATTATTTTCCCTGCCTTGAATGATGCCAATGGTATGCACGCACCTGTAAAAATATGGTCGGCAGCTTCATCACGAGGGCAAGAACCTTATTCTATTGCGATGATGGCAGCGGAAGCATTACCCAATGCAGGACAACGTGTGAAAATCTTGGCAACGGATTTATCTGAACAGGCTGTGGCTTATGGAAAATCAGGTATCTATTCTCAAATGGAAGTGAAACGAGGGTTATCTGAAAAACAATTGGCACGTTTTTTTTCCAAACAAGGTGAAACATGGCAGGTTCGGCAGGATTTAAAGCGAATGCTGACGTTTCAAACAGCTAATTTGGTGGAGGATACTGTGGTAACACGAGCAAGGAGCTATGGTCCTTTTGATATTGTTTTTTGTCGTAATGTATTGATTTATTTTTCGCCAGAAGAAAGAAAAAATGTCATTGACCGTTTGGCTAAAACAATGAAACCGCATGCTTATTTGCTGACAGGTGCTGCTGATCGTGTGATAGGTCATGTTTCTAAATGGGAATCTACCATGTTTCAAGGCAAGCGTATTTGGCAATTGCAATGATACAAAGTCTGTCGAGTTATCTCGATAACCCGATAAGTTCCTTTTGAATAACGACATCAATACATGAGCATGATAAAATAATATGTGTGATGATTTACCAACCTTGATGCGGCAGGCACGAAAGCATGTCATGTCCGAATCTTACCAAGAAGCGATTAAAGCATATCATAATATATTGAAACATGAGGGTATGCAAGACTCAATGGATGTGCATTTGCGTCTTGCGTGGTGCTATGAAAAACTTGAAATATGGGATAATGCTTGCGACATGTATGAATTTTCTACGCAGCTTTATCAAGCTCAAGGAGAATTGATTTCAGCGCAAGAATTAGCTGATAAAATTCAAATGATACATGCATTGATGGCGAAGAAAGAACCCAACGATTCGACCGAAGGCATGAGTTTTCAGAGCTTATTAGCAACGCTTAAAGACATGGGGAAATCCTTTGTCATATCGGAAGGTGATGTCTTGTGCGAAGCTGGTGACCCATCTCAGGTGCTATGGTTATTGGAGTCGGGTAAGCTGGGTGTGCAACTTCCTGAATATTTGGAAGATGGTGAAGATGAATTATCTGCGACCGATGGATTATCGGTTCTTGTGGGTGAATTGGGTTTTTTTACACGTCAGCGCCGTTCTGCGAAAGTGTGGGCAAAAGAAGTGTGTCAGATTTATCAAATAAGCTTTGAAATGATTGATAGCTGTGATGATTTAGCTTTTCAACAAGCTATGCAAGCGCTTTTAAAACACTATTGGATGTACCCCATTCTTTCAAAACACGCTATTTTTGAAAGAATCAATGATGTGGATCGAAGAGCTTTGTGTGATTTATTTGTTCCCATCGAGGTCGCTGCGGGAGAGTGCTTGATTCATCATGGTGAAGATCATGATGGTGCTTATTTATTGCAGCAAGGTTGTTTGTTTTTTATGTATGAATCTGAAACAGGAAAAGAAGATGTAAGCAGCATGGTTCCCGGTGATATCGTGCATTTAGGTGGTTTATTGCATGCTTATCATGCCAATTATGAGGTGCGCACAGCAACAGCGGTGCGTTTATTGCATATATCACGTCAACATATGGAACGTTTTCTTAAAACTCGCCCTTGGATGGTCGATGTTTTATTGCGTTATTCTCGTCGCCCTGCTTGGCGGCAAATTCTGCGACCCGATGATGCCTACTTATGGATGACCAATCGAGAAATTAAACATAGGGCAGTAAGTCCGTAGCAAAGCCTATAGTAGGGTCATGAAGATAATTTGATGTAATTGTTGTTCACGTTGACAGTTGACCTTACCGCCTTAGTTTGCAGCCGCTTACAATCCATTTCTTTGAAATATACCGATGTCGTAAAGGTGAGAACGTGACTCAAAACAACTCAAAATTACCCGAAAAAGTAGACCCAACTTCCCACTTTGATGAAGAAATGGCTGAATTGAAAAAAGATATGAAATCAGCCAAAATAGTAGATTGGATACAAAATAATCAGCAAATGCTCATGCTTGCTGTGGTGTTGGTATTGATTGCGATGTTTGCTGGCGGCTTATGGTCAGAACAGCAAAAAACGAAAAAAGAAGCCGCAGCGATGATGTATTACCAAGCCATATCCTTACGCGATGACGATAAGAAAAAAACATTGTTAAATCAGGTGAAACATGATTATGCTGATACAGCTTATGCCACATTAGCCACCCTGCGTTTAGCAAACCTGTCAGATACAGAGAAAAATCTTCGTGAGCTTATGGAAAATAAAGAGATAAGTCCTGAGTTTCGCTGGCAAGCAAGTTTGGATTTAGCTGAATATTTGATACAGCAGGGTAAAAAAGATGCTGCCAAATTGCTATTGAACAAGCGTGTGGGCAGTGAGTATGAACAATTACGTTATGCTTTGCTGGCTTCTGTTTCTGAAGGTGATGCTAAAAAAGATGCCTTACAAAAATCATTGGATGCAGCCTCACATGATGATGTTCTGAAAGAAAAAGTAACATCGGAATTGGCTCAACTGCATTGATGAGTATTTTTCTAAGAAAAAATAAATATTTTATGGCTGCATGTTTATTGAGCCAGATGCTTTTTTCTGGCGCTGCAATAGCAAGTGATTTACCCACTTCTTTAGCCAGTTTACAGATTGTTTGGTCAACGGATGTCGATGGGCGAAAACCTGCCGATAAATTGAGTTTTTCAGCGCCAGTTGTAACAGGTCAAGGGCAACATGCTCGTATTGTCATCGGTGGTGCGGATGCCCGCATTCATGTTTATGATATGAGCGGTAAAGAAACATATCGTTTACCGATTCAACAAAATAGTGATTCAGGTGCGGCTGTTTTGGCATCTGGGCTTGTTGTCTTGGGAGATAGTCAAGGCAAATTGTATGCCGTGAATGCACAACAAGGTAAGGTCGTTTGGCAATTAGCATTGTCTTCATCCATGACAGGTAGCCCCATCGCTGTAGATGACGATGTGGTGGTTCAAACCACGGGCAATAACTTGTATCGCATCAATCAACAGGGTGAAAAAGTTTGGAGTTTTTCTAGTCAACAAGGTGGTTTAAGCCTGTATTTATCATCTTCACCAATGTTACATGATGGAAAAATATATGCGTTATTGAGCAATGGTGATGCTGTAGCAATGGATGCCAAAACAGGTGATTTACTGTGGCGTAAACAATTATTATTGGATACCGATGCGTCTATGTTAAGCCAGCTTAAAGCCCCGCTCACAACTCCCTTATGGTTATCTCATGTGAGTTTTGATGGTCGTGTATTGCACGATGTGGTGCTTTTTTCCTTTTATCATGGAAAAATATTTGCTTTAAGTGTGGATGATGGACAAACCATGCTTGCGCAAGATATATCTCTCAAATCATCGCCTGTCTTATGGAATGATATCTTATACATGGTGGATACAGATGGTGTGTTGCAAGCTTTGAACAGCCATGATGGTCAACAACAATGGAAAAAAGCCTTGCCGCATCATGAATGGGTTGGGCCCGTTGTTTGGCATGATGCTTTATGGTTGGCGAGTGAAAAAGGTCTTGTGTTAAAAGTATCCCTCACAGGTGAATTACTTGCTGTGTTGGATATACAAGGAAATATTGAACGGGCTCCCCTGATTACCTCAGATGGGCTATTGATACATAATACATTGGGTGGGTTATATCTTATTCATGAATAAATGGAGAAAAAAAGATGCGTGAACGCCTGCCTATTATTGCTATTGTTGGTCGCCCCAATGTAGGTAAATCCACATTATTTAATCGTTTGGTGGGCAAACGAAAAGCCATTGTGGGTGATCGCCCCGGTGTCACCGTTGATCGCCTTGAAGCGACCTGCATGTTTCATGAAACAGCAGTTGTATTGGTGGATACAGGTGGTATTGGCGAAGATGTTCATAATGTCATGCAGCCTGCCATTGATGCACAAGTGGAAGTTGCTTTAGAAATTGCAGATATGGTACTGTTTGTGAGCGATGCGCAATCAGGGGTAACGCCTATTGATAGTATGATTGCTGAAAAACTTCGCCGTTCCTCTTTGACTACGTTATTGGTGGTCAATAAAGCTGAAAATCCCAATGCTGAATTGGATTTCTTTAAACTTGGTTTGGGTGATCCTATAGCGGTGTCTGCCATGCATGGTCAAGGTAGTCGTGAATTGATTGCTCAGGTTTTATCTCATTTACCTGAACATGAAGCCTCGACTGATGATGAAGTTGAACCGATTGCAAGTATTACAGTCATTGGTCGCCCAAATGTAGGTAAATCAACACTGATCAATGCTTGGTTGGGTTATGATCGTATGGTGGTGAGTCCCATTGCTGGTACGACTCGTGATGCCATTGATATGGATATGCCTTACGGTGCATTTGATAGTGGAAATACAGTGCGCTTGGTGGATACAGCAGGTCAACGCAAACATGGTCGTATCAAAGATGTGATTGAATTTGTGGCACGTGTGAAAGCGGTTCAAGCTTTTCGTCGTGCCGATACTGCGGTCATGGTGTTGGATGGTTCAGAAGGCATTGTGGAACAAGATATGCGTTTGATGACCTTGGCTCATGAAGAAGGTTGTGCTTTGGTGGTCGTGGTCAACAAATTGGATTTATTGACCGATAGCGAATGGGATTATTACGCAGAACGTTTGAACTATCGGATGCGAGGTTTGGCAGATGTCCCTGTCTTTCGTATGTGTGCCAAAGAAGGGAAGGGTACCAAGTCATTATTGAAAGAAGCCGTCGCAGCCGCTAAACGCAATGCAATAACAGTGAATACTGGTGAGTTAAACCGCTGGTTGATGCAAGCGCAAGATCAACAACGTGCCCCCAGTGATCATGGTAAATCCGTGGTGCGTTTAAAATATGTCTCCCAAGTGGGTTCAACACCGCCACGCTTAAAAGTATTTTGTAACCGCCCTAGTGGTATCAAAGCATCGTATTTACGTTATTTGGAGCAATCGTTTCGTAAGCGTTTTCATTTACCCGGTGTGCCTGTTCGCTTCATTTTTACGGCCAGTGATAATCCTTATATAAATGAGGATGGAAGTAAAAAAGCATCCAATAAACCAGTAGCAATGGAACGTGGTCGTAAAGCACGTAAAAAACCACAGAAACGCTGATGTATGGTTTTGAAGAAACGAGGATTTTAGCGTGTTCTGCGGAAGCCATGTTTGATGTCGTGATGGATATTGAAGCGTATCCTGAATTTTTACCTTGGGTGTCAGATGCTAAAATTTTATCTAAACAAGATGCTGAGCTAACGGCTGAATTGATGGCCGATTTTGCGGGTTTGAAAAAAAGTTTTAGTACGGTCGATCGGTTTGTAAGCAATGAATGTGTGGAAATTCGTTTGATTGATGGACCGTTCCGATTTTTGGAAAGTTTTTGGAGTTTTGAACAAATCAGCGATGTGTCATGTAAAGTGCATTTTTCCATTGAATTTGAATTTAAACATGCTTGGTTGGCAGTGGTTGCAACGCCTATTTTTACAACAGCGTGTAAAACAATGGTGCATGCTTTTGAACGACGCGCTTGTGGCATGAAAGCATGAAAATTGATATTGTGTATGCGTTACCACAACAGCAATACCTCGAAAGTATCGATGTTGCTGATGATACAACCATTGAACAAGCCTTAGCGGCAAGCCAGTTACTTTCTCATTTTCCCGATTTAAACTTGGCTGATCATAAAGTGGGCGTGTTTGGAAAGTTGGGGAAAATGACTCAAACATTACGTGATGGTGACCGTATTGAAATTTATCGATCTTTACCACGAAAACCACGCAATGCCCATGCCGCTGATGATAAAAAAGCACGTATTCGTGCAAAAAAGGCACGTCGAGTCAGTGAATCAACATCATAAATAACTGATGTTAGGTATACCATGATCTTTTTATCGGGCATCTAATGTTTGAATGACGATGTCGTTCTTATTCATAATTTTTTCATGCAGTCATTTTCAATATACGCAAGGTGTTTGTCACGTCGGTTGTATATTCGATATTTAATAAGGAGCTAGATTTATGATTCAAAAAAACATAGGGATATTCATTATATTATTTTTCTCTTGGACGAATGCGCAGGCAATGCCCACGAGTTTTGCAGATTTGGTAGCGGCTCAGAAAGATACGGTTGTGAATATTAGTACAACCGAAAAAGTACATATGCAGCCACGTATGATGCCGCATCTACCTGGTGGACAACATTCACCATTTGACCAATTTTTTAAAGATTTTTTTGGGCAAATGCCTGAACAAGAAAAACATGCCTTAGGTACTGGATTTATTGTCTCAAACAAAGGTTATATTGTTACCAATAACCATGTGATTAAAGGTGCTGATGAGATTATTGTAAAAACAAGCAATGGTAAAGAATATAAAGCAAGCTTAGTCGGAAGCGATGAAAAATTAGATGTCGCATTGTTAAAAATTAAAGCCAAACATTTACATGCCGCAAAACTCGGTAATTCGGATGTGTTGCGTGTGGGTGATTGGGTCATCGCTATTGGTAATCCTTTTGGTTTAGAACAAACTGTAACAGCAGGTATTGTTTCTGCACGTGGACGGGTGATTGGCTCTGGCCCTTACGATGATTATATTCAAACAGATGCTGCCATTAATCCTGGAAACTCAGGTGGTCCTTTGTTCAATAGCAAAGGCGAAGTCGTCGGTATCAATGCTGCGATTTACACCAAAAGTGGCGGTAGCAATGGGATTGGTTTCGCGATTCCTATCAATTTAGCGCACTCTGTTTTTGATGAACTTCGCAAGACTGGACATGTTCAGCGAGCTCGTTTGGGTGTCATGATTCGTGATGTGGATAAAGAAACCATGCTGGCTTTAGGTCTAAAAAATAAAAACGGTGCGTTAGTGCCACAAGTACAATCGGGTTCAGCAGCGGATAAAGCAGGCATCCAAGCAGGTGATGTGATTGTTGGCGTAGATGAAGCAACGATTCATAATGCACATGATTTGCCGATTCGTATCGCACGTCATCGTGCAGGTGATAAAGTGATGATTCATCTTATTCGTGATGGGCATTTATTACATATTCCTGTGATTGTGGAAGCCATGCCAACATCTGCCGAACAGCATGCTGGTTTGCAACATAAAGCCATGCGCTTGGGTTTGGTTTTGACAAGCTTGGATGCTTTATCACGTCAAAAATTAAAAGTTCGCGTGGAAGATGGTTTGTTGGTTCAGGCAGTGCGACGAGGCTCTCCAGCAGCACGTGCAGGTATTGAGAAAGGTGATGTATTGTATAAAGTGAATGGTAAGTTGGTTCATGCACCTTCCGATTTATTGAACATTGTTGAAAAAATGAATGATGGTGGCGCATTGCGTGTGATGATGGATCGTCATGGTAATCAAGCGTTTACCGTGATTCGCTTACCTAAAAAAGAGTCTAAATAATGGCGCTCCCTGTGCTGCAATTGATGAGTCGCCAAGCGTGTTGCTTGTGTGAAGATGCAGAAGCTGTGATTGCTGATTTTGTAGCGCAGGGACGTTGTACTTTAGATGTTGTCGATGTCGATCAAAATCC
>JAUZQL010000078.1 GCA_030950975.1 Mariprofundaceae bacterium
TTGATTCAAGCTGATCCTTTATTGAAGGATGAATCTTTGGAGGTTCAAGTCATGGATGCACTCAAGCATCATGGTCAGAAGGTGATTCCATTGACTGCTTATCCTATTCACAATATGACGATTCAAGAAATGATATTCGCACCATTGATTGCTTTATATCAGTATGCAAAAACGATTTCCATTCCTCAATTATTATCTTTATGGATGTATTTTTTTGTTTTTATATTACTCGAAAAATACTGGCGATGTCAGCGTATGACACTTATCCAAGTCATTCAACATACCCTTTTGATAGGCATGTCTTCGGCGATTTTATGGCATGGTATTGAATTATATCAGGCGTGGTTATCATCGGCGATTCGTCCACCGCTGGCATGGCAAATCAGTCTTTACAGTATGGCTGTGGGAGGTCTTGTCCTATTGTTTGAAGGCTATCGTTTGGGTTGGCGGCTTATGTTCAAACAGGCTTGATGCGTTAGGCTTCGGAGATGGTTCTAGATCGTTATATTATAAAACTTTGGCTGACACCTTTTTTAGGCATGTTAAGTATTGTGATGGGTGTCGAGTTATTGGCTCGCGCACTAAAATTATTGGAATTATTTGCCGATAAAGATGTGCAATGGGGTTTTATGCTGACTTTATTGGAAGCAGTCTTGCCAGAGTTTCTGATGGTGACTGTGCCGATGGCATTCTTTTTTGCCATGCAATCCATGATTCTCAAGCTGTATGAAAGTAGTGAAATGGATGCTTTTCGAGCATCAGGTCTTTCATATTTACGTATTTTTCGTTCGCTTTTGGTTTTATCCATTATCACATGGTTGTGTTTGACCTTTGTAAGCATGGTTTTATTGCCCAAAGGTCAAAAAACATTTCAAGGTTTACTCGCAGCCATCCAAACCATGAAACCTGCTCCAGATTTTGAGCCTTCCCGATTTACCCAAGGCATGGATGATTTTAATATTTATGTGAAGGGAAAAGATAAGGATGGTTTGTTTCAAAATTTTTTACTTGAGGATAGGCGGACAAGTACCCCCGTTATTTATATGGCAGAAAAAGCAAAACTTGAAAAGTCCACACAACAACTCCAATTCACGCTTTTTAATGGCACACGCTTAGAAGGTCAGGGAGAAGATATTCGTTCGTTGGCATTCAAGCGTTATCAAGTTTCCATCAATATGGGCGATTTGGGCATGCTAAAGATGCCTAATATGAAAAATTGGGCATTTACCACGGAAGGTTTATGGAAATTGGTACAAGAAACAGATCGTACGGATGCTTTAGCCGAATGGAATAGACGTTTGCTCGTGCCAACAACCGTGTTTATTTTAATGTTGTTTGCCTTGCCTTTATCTTACACGCCCAAGCGTTCGGGGAAAACAGGTGCGTATTTGCTGGGTATTTGCTTGGTATTATTGATTTATAATCTACAAGTAACCTTGAATCAAAAAGTCGCCAATGGCAGTTATCCTTGGTGGTCGATGTGGGTAGGACAAGGTGGTTTCTTTGCCTTGGCAATATGGCTATTTTATCAAGCTGGTCGTGGAAATTATTATTCGATTAGCTCGCTTTTTTCGCCGTTGAAACGTTTGTGGAAGTCAAAGAAGCAAGTCCAATAGCTAAAAATATACCTGCATACATACTAGCATGGTATTCTTCAACGGCTTGAGAAGTGAAACCATGGGTTGCTAAACCAATACCCGATAGCGCAATCAATAGTTGATGAGCTTCTTGCCAATCTATTCGCCAACCCATGCGAATCCATGTACCTAGCCATAACAAAAGGATGATTAAACCAAGTGGCCCCCAGCGTGTGAGTTCCATAAGGTAAATATTGTGAGGTACTGAAAAGGAATCATGACCTTCCATATTTAAATTGTGATGATGGGCTATGATGCCTTTTGTTACACTGGGAAAGCCACCTGTACCAATGCCCAAGATGGGTGATTGTTTCCATGCTTCCCAAGATACATACCATAAAGATAAACGAGCCTCTGCATCGTGTAAATCACCGTGAGAAAATGCTTTTAGGCTATCCACAGTCCATTGAATGCGATCTTTTGCAGGTCCCATCATAATGGTTCCTAAAGCCACTATGATGACGACAAGAGAGCCTAGCAACATGCGAAAACTAAGGTGCTGTAACCATAGTTTCCATGCCATAATCATGGTCAATATTAAGACAACAAGATAACCGCTACGCCCCTGTCCCATAAACACCATGACCACTGCCCATAAGCTCACTGCCCACAAAGCATAACGCCATTTATCTTCTCGAAGCCAACCCAAATGCAATAACCAAGCTGCCCAAATGCCATACAATAAACCAAAACTGATATGACCAATCAAACCCGCTGGATCAGCTTGTGATGAACCACCGGGTGCTGCGACGGGGAGAAGTATGCCTTGAGATTGCGCCACACACAAAAGAAGGTGCAAACCAAGCCCTATGGAAAGACTCCACAAAATACGATTTAACCATTGTTTATCTTGGCAAAGTGTTATCACTAAGGGAATCATCAACCAAGACCATTGCTTAGCAATTACCACCCAGCCACGATCAGTATCAGGGCTCCATAAAAGTCCTAGAAGCATCAAAATGATATATGCCAACCAGCAAACAGTGAGCCCACGTGCTTGTTGCCAAAGTTTGACTGCGCCATGCCACCAATGTTTAGAAATGACACCCCATAAAAGCGATAAAGCAAACAAGATGTTTCCTGCCGCAATGGAGAAAGGTAGTACGATTAAAGCTATACAGAATAAAGTGGCAATGATTTTAATAGTCATTAATTCAGCAACATTATTTCAAGGATGTTGGTGGATGATTATTCCACTTATTTGAAATTTCGGCGGCTTTGGCGTAACGATAAAATGTGCCTTCAAAGTTGCCCAAGGCAATGATGAAACCTGCACGCCCATCCAAAAAACCAAGCTTCAACACATAATGCTTAAAAAAGTTCCATAAACCATGAGCTAAACCTTTGCCAAGCCCATCTTGTTTGCCATTTCTTACGAGCTTTTCTGCGCCCAATGATGAGTAACGTTGCATTTTATGCACAAGTTGCGACATATCTTTATAAGGAATTTGAATAATATCCTGTTGAAGATAATCAATCTTACCATCAATGGTATAAGACTCATGGACTTCATCTTCAGCATTAAAAAGCATGCTGTTTTTTCTAAAGAGCTGCGGCTGTCGATAATCTGGATACCATCCCGAATGCATAATCCAACGCCCTAAAAACCAGTTGCGACGTGGCACAAAATACGCATCGGCTTGAGGATTCTGAATGGTGTTTAATATTTCTTGATGTGAATCTTCAGTGCATCGCTCATCCGCATCCAAACTAAAAATCCATTCATAAGAACAGGCAGCAATGGCATCATTGCGAATTTGTCCAAATGTTTTGAAAGGGATGTTCACCACCTTTGCACCAAGTTCTTGAGCAATTTGAGCTGTTTGATCGGTGCTAAAAGAGTCTGCAACAATAATTTCATCAGCCCAAAGAACACTTTGGATGGCATCCTTAATTTTATCTTCTTCATTAAAAGTAAGGATGTAGACAGATATTTTCATGGTCATAAACGTTCCTGTGTTATCTGAATCTGCTGATAAACAGCGAGATATTCCAAAGCAACATGCTGCCAGTTTCGTTGATAAGCAATAGCTTCATAGTTTCCTTTAAGTTGTTCATCCATTGCATCAGCCCAATCATTCACACTATCATCAAGGGATAAGACCTGCCCTAAATCAGCGTGTATTTCTGTTGCAGCACCGCAACGATCAGAAAT
>JAUZQL010000079.1 GCA_030950975.1 Mariprofundaceae bacterium
GAAAGATAGTATGATTTGCATCAATAAAAAAGAAAATAATTTTTCCTGAATTTTTATCTTGTAAAATCAAACGACCATCCAAAGTGACATCTAAAGCTTGTAATTTAGGTTTCTTAGGAAAATACGCTTGTAAATCTTTGGCTAATACCTGTTTTAACACTTTACCTTTCGACGAATAAATCGATATTCTTCCACCTTTGGCATGATCCAATACATAAATACGTTCCCATTGATCCACCGAAATGTTTGATGGGGCATCTAAATTGACATCTTTTTCTAAACTATTATCACCAAAGGATAAAAGAAAGACACCATCTGGAGCAAAAACAGACACACGCTTATTGCCTTTTTCAAGTATATAAACACGCCTTTGTTGTGAATAAGCAATATCAATAGGTTCCGAAAGTTCACCTTCTTGCTTACCTTCATGACCAATAGCCACAAGTGCTTTTCCTGACTGATTCACAATCGCCCAACGGTTTTCTTTCGCATTCACAAGTAAGGTACGGTTTAAAGGAAGCGCAGCAAGACCACTGATACCTTTGTTATCAAACACTTGATTTTTACCTGTTAATACATAGTGATGTTGAAGCTGAAAATTCTTCAAGCCTATGGTAATCAACTCTTTTTGAGTCGATAATAACAGTTGATTTGCCGATAAGGATACATCTTGAATATCCGAAAATGAAACACCATCGATACTTTGAGCATCAATAGTCCGCTCAAAAACCACCTTAGCAGCAAGGGGTTGAATGCTTACGAAAAACGCAATCATACTAGCAAGCATGTAGCTTCTAAACATTGTTTTATCTGTTCTTATCATTGTTTATACATCCTATCTGATGATTCATTTTCGAATAATCACTGCAATATATTGGAATTATAGCAGGTTTGGAAGTGTCAAAATTTCAACACCATCATCGGTTACCACCATGGTATGTTCAAATTGTGCGGACAATGATTTATCACGTGTTACCACTGTCCACTTATCGCCCAATACTTTCACCCCTGCTCTACCAATATTCACCATGGGTTCAATGGTAAACACCATGCCTTTTTTTAATACCAAACCTGTATTGGGTTTGCCATAATGTAATATTTGGGGTTCTTCATGAAATACCCTACCAATCCCATGCCCACAATATTCACGGACAACCGAACATTTTTCTGCTTCTACATACTGTTGAATCACATGCCCAATATCACCCAATGTTGCCCCTGGTTTGACAACAGAGATGCCCAGTTCTAAGGCTTTGCGTGCCACTTCGGTCACTTTCTTTGCACGAATTTTAGGCTCACCCACATAAAATGTTTTACTTGTATCACCATGCCAACCATTGATAATAGTCGTAACATCCACATTAATAATATCACCATCTTTCAACTTTTTATCACATGGAATACCATGACACACCACATGATTCACTGATGTACATACCGACTTTGGAAAACCATGATAATTAAGTGGAGCAGGAATGCCGCCATGTTGGATGGTGTAATCATGGACAATTTCATTAATTTCATTGGTGGTCACACCCGGCTTAATATACTCCTCAATCATGACTAAGGTATTGGCTGCGTGATGACATGCAGGACGCATTTGCTCAATTTCTTGCGGTGTTTTGATTTGGGTCATAAATTTCCCTTACATTCAGTATAATTTGTTAAGCAGCGCAAGCTGACTTAAGATGCTTCAAAGGTCATTATTAGAAGAATACAGGCGCTTATATTTGGCTCAACATGGTATGCCAATGGCTAAAGAAAAAGTTCTCTCTCGTCCAATCGAAGCACACTTCATCCTCACATGTTTTACCCTTAAAATGAAGTCCATCATTGCTTGCTACGTCATCTTTTATAAGATGCCCCAATGACTGAATCCCAGCCAAGCAAGCCCAAGCTTCAAGAAGCGTATGACTATTGCCAAAACTTAGCTTCTCAACATGATGAAAATTTTCCCACAGCCTCCAAACTCATCGATGCACGTTTACGCCCTGCTGTCGCAGCGATTTATGCCTTTGCACGCACTGCCGATGATATTGCCGATGAAGGATTAGCTTCGGCAGAAGAACGTCTTCAAGACTTGGATGTTTGGGAAGATTTACTCGATACCTTTCCTCAAACTTTTGAACATCAATGTATTCACATCGCATTAAACGATGCGATTCAAGGGTTTAAGCTGCCTGTTCAAGATTTACGTGATTTATTGACGGCTTTTCGCATGGATTGCCGCATTCAACGCTATGCCAATGACGATGAACTTATGCACTATTGCCACTATTCTGCCAATCCTGTGGGTCGATTGATGTTAGCCTTACATGGCATTGATGATGCAAAAGCCATACAAGCATCGGATGCAATTTGTACTGCCTTACAATTAACCAATTTTTGGCAAGATTTTTCCATTGATCACCCCAAAGGGCGTTGTTACTTGCCTGAAAGTTGCTTGCAAGCTTGCCAATTGACCGCCGAGCAAGTGATTCAAGGCGATGTGACGATTGAGCAAGTCCGCCCTGCTATTCAACATGCCTTTGATATGACCGAATCATTATTCCTTCAAGGACGAGACCTTTTTCCCTTATTGCCTTTGCGTTTACGCGTACAAATTGTTGCCACATGGCATGGTGGCATGCGTATTCTAAAAGCCAGTCAATCCTTAGATAATCCTTTGATATGTCGCCCCAAACTTCATAAAAAAGACTGGTTCATCATGCTTCCGAACATCCTTTGGGATACATTATTCCCACCCAAGGCAAAGAAATGACACCACAAGATTACTGCCAACAACGCACCCGTGATTCGGGTTCTTCTTTTTTTTATGCATTGAACTTTTTACCTGACATCAAACGTCGAGGCATGATGGCATTGTATGCCTTTTGCCGTGAAGTCGATGATGTTGCTGATGAAGTCAAAGACCAGCGCCAAGCAACGCAACAAATAGAGCATTGGCGACATGAAATTCATGATGTTTTTCATGCACAACCAGAGCATTCTGTAGGTAAGGAACTGCAATGGGCTTGCCAACATTTTGCTTGGGATGAAGAATTATTTTATGAACTGATTGATGGCATGTTGACGGATATTTCATGCAAACCCTTTATCAAAGAGTCCGATTTAAAACTTTATTGTTACCGTGTTGCAGGCGTTGTTGGTTTATTGAGTATTGAAGTCTTTGGCTATCAACAGCGTCAATCACGTCACTTTGCCAGCAGCTTGGGCGAAGCTTTACAGCTGACCAATATTTTGCGTGATATTGCTGAAGATATTCAACGTGAGCGTATTTATTTACCCCAAAAAAGTCGCGCCCAATTTCATGTGAGTGATCAAGATTTACGTGAAGGTAACATGACCCCTGAGCTACAACATTTATTGCATCATTATGAACAAAAAACTGAACAAGCCTATCAACACGCCTTAAACAGTTTGCCACTTGAAGATCGCATCAGTTTGCGTCCATCCATCATTATGGCAGCTATTTACCATGCTCAATTTGAAAAAATGAAAACATTTAATTTTGATGTTTGGAATCATTCAGGGCGCATATCATCATGGCAAAAGATTCGTGTCGCTTGGCGTACATGGCGTTATGAAAAAAAATATGCGCGTCAACACGATAACGTGCGTTATCCTCTGACTTGGCATATCGAATGAATCAAAAACTAGCCATTATTGGGGGTGGATTGACGGGATTGACGGCTGCGATTCGTGCTGCTCAACAAGGTTATCAAGTGGATTTATATGAAGCTGCGCCGAGCTTAGGGGGGCGAACACGTTCTTTTTTTCATACCCCCACCCAAACATGGATGGATAACGGCCCTCATTTATTGATTGGTGTTTATGAACGTACCCAAGCCTTGCTCAAAGAAGTCAATGCCTGTTCACACATTCAATGGCAAAACACACTTGCTTTACCTTTGTGGGATGAACAACGTGGACACTTTTCCTTAAGCACATCGGATAAATTGCCTTTTTCACTGGCACTTATCCATGCTGTACTCAACATGCCTCAACATGGTTGGGCATCCTTGCCCAGCCTGATTCGCTTGGCTATTTCGATGAAGTTTTCACAACAAGGCAGCGTATCGGATTGGATGTCTCGTCAACATATATCCACACAATTACAACAAGATTTGATTGAAGTGCTGTGTTTAGGTGCAATGAATGAACCTATGCAACTGGCTGATGCAAGCAGCTTTTGTTTTGTGTTACAAAAGGCGTTTTCCAAACATCAACATGCCCGTTTAGGCTGGTGCAACAAGCCTTTATCACAGGCGTTGATTCAACCCCTTGAAGCATATTGCCAACAACTGGGTGTTCGCATTCACACCTCGTCTCGCATTGTCCAACTTAAAAAAAACGCACAAGATTACACGCTACACACCCATCAAACACAACACACATACAAGCATATCATCATGGCAACATCTCCAAGTGTGCGCAATCAATTATTGGGTATTCAAGAACATCTTGCAACACAAACCATTTGTAATATTCATCTATGGTTTCAAGAAAAAGTTCAACTACCACATCCATTTATTGGGGCAATCGGCTGTTATGGTCAATGGTTTTTCGATGTCAGTCAGCAACACCAAACCCATTCGGGGTTATCTCATATTTGTGTAGTCATCA
>JAUZQL010000008.1 GCA_030950975.1 Mariprofundaceae bacterium
ATTCATGTGTCCGATTTACACGAGGGCGCAATCAAAGCCACAAAAAGCAATGCCAAAAGAGCAGATGTGTTATCAAGTTTAGTCATCAAACAGCAAGATATACGTCAGCTAAAACCACAAGAAGATCACCCATCAGGTTTAATCATGTGTAATCCTCCCTATGGATTACGGCTTGAAACAGAAGGCGAAGCTTTTTATCAGATGCTTGGCAGTATTTTGAAGAAAGAATTTCATGGCTGGCGCATCATGGTCATTTGCCCAAGTTGGAAACATGAACGTGCTTTGGGCATGCCTGTACGTCGTCGCTTAAAAGTGCGTCATGGTGGTTTATGGCTAGATGCACTGGATGTAAGTCAACAAGAAACATCCCCATATAAGGATTAATCACGTGAGAAAACAACAAACCGACACCGCCTCATCGAAGATTTGCTTATGCTTATTCGCACCATTAATCATCTTTCCATTGATGATTAATGTACGTTTATTTCCCATGATTGCACCCAATGAAGAACCCAAATGGGGATTATTGGTGCTATGTGGTCTTTGGATTGTATGCAGCGCAGCTTATCTTTTTTGGCAAAAAAAAGAGCCTCTTCAACTCACATGGACATGGGCTAGTTTAGCCCTGTTTTCATTTTATAGTTTGTTAGGCATGGGTGTGTTTGTTGGTCCGAATACCACTGAAGGGTGGATTCGTTTTTCATTTTGGTTGGCATCCTTGATGGTCTTTTTAACGACAGCATGGGCTTGGCGACATGAAGCACGTTTCCATGATGCTTGGAAGTGGTTTATTTCACTGGGTAGTTTTATCTTTTCCGCCCATTATTGGAAAGGTTATTTTTTGGATTACGGCGCACCAAATTATAATTTTAGCGTTCTTTTTTCACCCATTGGACATGTCAATTTTACAGGAGATGCACTGGTTATTCTTCTACCTGTTTTAATTTACTTGTTGCTAAGTCAAACACATGCCGTACTTCGTTTGCTCAATTGGTTTTCAGTGACAACCGTTGGCGCAATTCTTCTTGTAGCTTCAAGTCGAGGAGCTTTGGGCGGTGTGGTCTTAGGTAGCTTGGTCGTGATGATACTGATGCTTCGTCACCATCATTATTTCCGTCATTTAACATGGAAATCCATCGATATTTACTTGCCTGCTATCCTTTTAATCACTGCTTTATTGAGTTCAATGATTACTTATGAACTTTTGCCTTATCACTACCGTGATTTAGCCCGTGTTTCAGCTTCGGTAGGCAGTGCTATTGAAGATAAAGCCATGAAACCGCTTACGCCTAATGTTCCACAACCACCACTGGCAGAAATGTGGCATGCGTTAACGCCAGTATTGGGTGCTGATCGTGTTACTATTTATGGTTCTTCAACAGCCATGACGATGGATGCTCCTATCTTAGGTCAAGGCACAGGCAATTTTTTTACAGTTTACCCTTTATTTAGCAATCATTACCCTGATTTTCGTGATGCCTTAAGTAGCGCACGAACGTTTACCACCAACCCTCACAACATTATTTTTCAAATTGCAACGCAACAAGGCATTCCCGCAGCTATTATTTTTATAGGCTTATTACTTTTCTTTTGGGGACGTTTATTGTTTTATGTTTGGAAACAATGGGATACATGGTTGGCGATGGGCTGTTTGGGTATCACTGCGGCTATTTTTGATGCCATGTTTAATCATGTCTTTTTTAACCCTGCAAGTATGTTTGTGTTTGCTTTATTTGCAGGTGGATGGTGGGGCGGTATGAAAGCTTTACCTTCTTTGGGAAAGGCATATTCGCTTCCTTCATCTTCGATTCGTCCTATCGCTGTGAGTTGTGTGATCGTTGCCTTGTTATTAAGTATCTGGCCGAGTCGTTGGTTGATTTCTGAATGGTATGCTGGTTCTGCGATGTCGCACATGCGCCAACCGAGCATTGCAAATGTCGAATATCAGCAAGCTTACGCATGGGATAAAGATAATTTTCGTGCTGTCTTTGGTGTAGCTCAAGCAGCGTATCAGCAAAAAAAATACCCTGAAGCCATCGCTTATTTGGAACACTTTGAACGCATTTATCCTTACAATCCCCCTGCACTCAATCTTTTAGGGGCAGCGTATTTGATGAATCAGCAATACAAAGAAGCTGGACAAGCCTTTCAACGAGCTGTCAATATTTTACCCGATTTTAAAATGGCACAACAAAATCTAGCACGTATTCAAATGATTTTGCGACAGCAGCCCGTAAAAAGACAGTAACATTCCATTGATATGAAAGCCTGATAAACGCCGAACAAAAACATTGCTTTAAAAAGGTAAACTTATGCCCCATTTAGTTCTCATTGACGGTCCTAATTATGTATTTCGCGCATTTCATGCCGTTAAACACAATTTATCCAATTCCAAAGGGCAACCCACCAATGCTGTGTTTGGCTATGTTCAAATGGTACGAGCTATTCTAAAAGATTTATCGCCCACCCATGTTGCTGTGATTTTCGATCCCAAAGGCGGCACATTTCGCAATCAAATGTATGATCAATACAAAGCACATCGCCCACCGATGCCTGAAGATTTAGCTGTGCAATGGCAATCCGTGTTTGATGTCACGGATGCCTTTAATATTGCCCGCATTTGCGTAGACAATTATGAAGCGGATGATGTGATTGCGACACTTGCCAAACAAG
Source organism: Mariprofundaceae bacterium (assembly GCA_030950975.1). GTDB lineage: Bacteria > Pseudomonadota > Zetaproteobacteria > Mariprofundales > Mariprofundaceae. The sequence continues at coordinate 2,674 of JAUZQL010000008.1, forward strand.
CCGAAGCCAGAGATTGGGATGTTACCATTGTTTCGACCGATAAAGATTTGATGCAATTGGTATCGGCGAAGGTTTGGATGTTGGATAGCATGCGTCATAAAGAATATGGCATTGAAGAAGTCAAAGAGAAATGGGGCGTTGAACCTGTCAAAGTCCATGATTTACTGGCTTTAGCAGGTGACTCTGCGGATAACATCCCCGGTGTACCTGGTATTGGTCCTAAAACAGCCTTGGATTTGTTAAATACCTACGGTGATTTGGAAGGTGTGTTGGCGCACGCTGGAGACATCAAACAAAAGAAACGCCGTGAAAATTTAATCGAATTTGCAGATGATGCGCGTTTATCCTATCGCTTGGTGGCTTTGGATATGAACACACCTTTACCGCTGTGTTTGGATGATTTGAAAGTCCAATCCCCCAATCGACCACTGCTCAAAGCATGTTTTGAAGCACTGGAATTTAGCCGCTTAACCGCAGAATTTACGGATAGCGATACAAAAGTATCCCCAACCGTTAAAGACATGGATGAAACAGCGAACATCAACCAAGCACGCATCGATTATGTTGTGGATGATGACCATAAGTTACAACAACTTATTCAACAACTTGATGCAGCACCCTTGTTTGCCATCGATACAGAAACCACATCATTGCATTGTCATGATGCTGCTTTGGTCGGTTTATCTTTTGCCACGCAAGCAGGTGAAGGATTTTACATCCCGATTGCCCATCGGTCGGATAATTTATTGGATGCCAGCCCCAAACAACTGCCTCGTCAACACGTTTTAGAAGCCCTTCGCCCGTTATTGGAAGATAAAACACAGGCTAAATGTGGTCATAACTTGAAATATGATGTTCAAGTCTTGCGTCATGCAGGCATTGAGTTGCGTGGCATTGCCTATGATTCGATGTTACTGGCGTATGTCGATGAAGCAGGGCAAGCGGTAAACATGGATAGTCTAGCTAAAAAATACCTCAACCATGATTGCATTTCTTTTTCAGATGTTGCAGGTAAAGGTGTGAAACAAATTACCTTTGATTTGGTGCCTTTGGATATTGCAGCACCGTACGCCTGTGAAGATGCTGAAGTCACATTTCGCTTAACGCAAACGCTGAAAGAAAAATTAGGCACACGCATACAACGTCATGATGAGATTGAATTACCCCTTGCTTTGGTATTGGCTGATATGGAATGGATGGGTGCAAGTATTGATGCCAGCCAATTGACTCGACTCTCTGAAAAGTTTGGCGAACGTATTGCATCACTTGAAAGTCAAATTCATGAGGCAGCAGGTGAAGTCTTTAATATCAATTCACCCAAACAACTCGGTGTTTTATTGTTTGAAACATTGGCTTTGGAAGGTGGCAAGAAAACCAAATCAGGGCAATGGGCAACAGGGCAATCGGTGTTGGAAAAACTCGCCGATCAACATGAAATACCTCGTTTAATTTTAGAAGTTCGTGGGTTATCCAAGCTTAAATCCACCTATACCGATGCTTTACCGAAGTTGATTCATGCCCAAACGGGTCGCATTCATACGTCATACAATCAAGCTGTGACCACCACAGGTCGCCTTTCATCGTCTGAACCTAATTTACAAAATATTCCCATTCGCACACTGGAAGGGCGAGAAATTCGCAAGGCATTTGTAGCACAAGAGGGTTATCGTTTACTGGCTGCCGACTATTCACAAATTGAACTTCGTTTGATGGCTCATTTCTCACAAGATGCTAATTTGATGCAAGCTTTTGCCGAAGGTCGTGATATTCATGCGGCGACAGCAGCGGCCATTCAACATGTCCCTATTGAAGAGGTTACAGGTGATATGCGTCGATGCGCCAAAGCGGTCAATTTTGGTATTTTATATGGCATGAGTGCCTTTGGGCTTGCCAAACAACTCGATATTTCGCGCACGGAAGCTAAACTATTTATTGAACGTTATTTTGAACAATTTCCCACCATTCAAGCGTTTATGGATGAAACCTTAGCCACTGCACGCAATCAAGGCTATGTGGAAACCTTGCTTGGGCATCGCATGCTTGTGCCTGATATCAATAGTAGCAATAACATGCGAAAAGCTTATGCCGAACGCACGGCTGTTAATGCGCCGTTGCAAGGTTCAGCCGCCGATATTATTAAAGTTGCCATGATTGCTTTGCATCAACGTTTACAACAAGAAGCACCCCAAGCCAAGATGCTTTTACAAGTCCATGATGAATTGATTGTGGAGTGTCCTGATTCAATGGGTGAGCAAGTCAGTGATATCATGCGTGAATGTATGCAAAACGCCTTTAGCTTGAATGTTCCGCTTGATGTGGATATTGGTGTGGCTCAAAATTGGTTTGATGCGCATGCGTTGTAAACTGAAATTTCACTGTTTCCGATTTTATGCTATAATTTTCACTAAGTAATTGATGTTACGCACTTTAATGAAAAGGCACATTTTGGCATACGTCCCAGCAAATCAATCCATGAAACCACAGAGTCACGGAGGCACAGAGTAAACTTTCTGTTTATAACGCTTTCTGTTGGTAGTAATCCCAACGTTTTAAAGTCATTTGGCAGCATAAAAAAACGGATTGTATAATACATCATGCCATATCGGCACATGACAGCGTCGCTATATTTATTATCAACTTAAAATATATCAGTTAGTTACAAGACCAACAGAATCCGTTATAAACAGCAAACTTTAATTCCAAACAAATGATGAATGTTCAAGTTGAATTCTTGATCTTTGGTTATCAAGATGAGATAAACCTTATCAATGATTTTGTTCAATGTTTAAGTCAAAATGAGCTTGAGAAAGCC
>JAUZQL010000080.1 GCA_030950975.1 Mariprofundaceae bacterium
ACGCGTGCTTCACAACCCATCGCTTCTGCTGTTTGTGCCGTGAGTACGGCTAATTCAGCCAGTTGATTGGCATCCATGTCTACGTTGACGGTGCAATCCGCCATGAAATAAGCGCGTTCTTCCATCATCATCATGTAAACACCGTATACATGGTGTTTTTTACCTGTATTTACATCATGTCCTAATACTTGCAAAACAGGGCGCAAAACATCGCCATAATGGTTGGTACGACCTGATAACATGCCATGGGCATAACCTTGGCGCACCATCATAGCTGCTAAAGTATTGCGATCATGACGCAATGTTTTGACAGCCGTTTGACGCAAGACACCCTGACGTTTGCGATCAAAATACCACGCGGCTGCCAAACTATTAAAACGTACATCTTCTTCATGAGGGTCAAGAATTTCAATGCCTTCCAAGCTTGCACCCGTCGATTGAATATAATCATGAATGTCCGCTTGATTACCCATAATGATAGGTGTTGCGATACCTTCATCACGCATGGCAATAGCAGCTTGAATCACTACTTTATCATCACCTTCAGGAAGCACTAATTTTAAGGGATGACGCTTGGCTTTTTCAGAAATTAAACGCATAAAACTGCGTGATTGATCAATACGATCGCCTAATTCTTGTTGATATGCTTGAATATCCTTCAAGGGTAGACGTGCCACGCCACTATTTGTCGCAGCTTTAGCGACTGCCGCAGGTACAACTTCAATCAAACGAGGGTCAAAGGGTTTCGGTAAAATATAAAACTTACCAAAGCTAAGTTCTTTTTCTCCATAAGCTTTTAATACAGATGCAGGAACGTCACTACGCGCCAACTCTGCCAAGGCATACACGGCAGCTTGTTTCATCTCTTCATTAAAGGCAGTGGCTCGCACATCCAAAGCACCACGAAACAAGAAAGGGAATCCAAGAACATTGTTGACTTGATTAGGATGATCCGAACGCCCTGTTGCCATAATTAAATCAGAACGCGTTTGCATCGCCAAATCATAAGCAATTTCAGGATTTGGATTTGCCATCGCAAAAACAATCGGTTTCGCAGCCATGCTTTTGAGCATATCAGGTGTGACTATATTGCCTTGTGATACACCAACAAACACATCAGCATCCACCATGACTTCAGCTAAGGATTGATCTTTATCACCATTGGCAAAATAAGCTTTATGGGGAGGTAATTCATCACCACGCCCTTCATAAATCACACCTTTGCGATCCAAAAAGAAAATATTTTCATGTTTGGCACCCAAAGATTCAATCAACTTCATGCAAGCAAAACCTGCTGCACCTGCACCCAAACAAACAATTTTCACATCTTCAATTTTTTTATCCTGCAAAATAAGCGCATTGATAAAGGCTGCGGCAAGAATCACTGCCGTACCATGCTGATCATCATGTAACACAGGAATGTTCATGCGTTTTTTCAATTCTTCTTCAATCATAAAACATTCAGGCGCTTTAATATCTTCTAAGTTAATACCGCCAAACGTAGGTTCCATGCGCGCAACGGTTTCAACAATCGCCATTGGATCAGATTCATTCAATTCAATATCAAAGACATCAATATCAGCAAAACGTTTGAACAAAACACCCTTGCCTTCCATCACTGGTTTACCAGCTAAAGCACCAATATTTCCTAGTCCCAACACCGCTGTACCATTGGTAATCACACCCACCAAGTTGGCACGCGCCGTATATTTATCCGCAAGTTCAGGATTTTTTTCAATCTCCAAACAAGGAACTGCCACACCGGGGGTGTATGCCAATGCTAAATCACGTTGTGTGATACAAGGTACGGTCGTTTTAATGGCGATTTTACCTGGTTTTGGATATTCATGATAATCCAATGCATCTTGTTCAAAAAGTGTATGCTTATCCTTGTTTGACATGCTGACTCCTTATGAGTTTATTGATTGTTCACTTGTAAAATAATACCTGCGGGTAGTAATTCAATGGTTTCCATGCGATGCCCTAAATTCATGGACATGCGAGATAATGCTTTGTTTTCAGGGGCATTAGGATTGAATAAAAAGTGTGTCACACCTTTTGTTTTTTCCAGAAATACCTTTGGATTTTGTAAAATACTTTCAGGTGGTAAGGGTAAAACATCACGTTTGGTTGCCAACATGGTGCGTGCAGGCCACTGGCTCGCCATGGTAAACGCTTGACTGTCATCATTGGCAATGCCCACTGCAACTGTAATTAAATAATCCACATCCGATTTAATGTGTAATTGGGAGACTTCACGATAATGTTTATCAGCAGACGTGAACATGCTGGCACAAATCATCAATAATAATAACACACCACCACGCTGACCCATCAAGTTTTGTATGCCTGTTCTGCGATGAATCGCAATCAATTGAGGTAAGCCAATCGCAATAATAGTAATCAATGCCATCAATGCCCAAGAGGAATCAGGTAATACTAAACCAATCAAACAAGCCAATACCAAGCTCAAACTAAACAATTCATAATTGCGTTGATAGACATACACACTCACCACCAAAGCTAACACACTGGCAACCATCAAACCCAAACCTGTAGGCGGCTGGGGTTGTAAAATAGGCGAACCTGTTAAAATAGAACCAAGACTTGCAAGGTAATCGGTACGCCACTCCAAGCCAGACCAACCCCAGCGCATGAGTAGTAAAACTACGGTGCTTAGGGTGACTGCAATCAAAAGATTGCGGCGTTTGACTCTAGCAATATCATCACCTTTTTTGGCAAACCATTGTATGAATAGAGCCAAAGGTAATGCTAAACCCATTGGGTGTAAGCTAATTGCAAAAGCGGACATCACCATTAACATAAAGAGTGCGCCAGTCACGGTTCGTTTGCTGTTATCGTATATTTCATTGAACCAAAAGGCTGATGTGAAACAAAAGAACAAAAAGACACCCGGAGAAATCGAATCGACTTGCATTACAGCAATCGGGGAAATTAATAGCATCGCAGTTCCCATCATAGCTGTTTCACTATTATCATAATTTTCTGACCAACGATAAAACATTAACGCAGTCGCCAACAACATGAATAAGGTAAACACTTTAGCCGCTGGCAAACTACCCGCCCAATGTAAATCAAGAAAAATAAACATCAAAGCGCGTAAATCAGGCACACCAAATAAAGGGGTCGCATTGGCAATTTGATGAATAATCGACCAGTTAATCAATAACGCTCGAGCAGCGCCTTCTTCAATGCCATAATTATCATAGCGAAATAACGCCATATATAAAAATGCGATGATACATATACCCAACAGCCCAATATGGCGAGGTTGAATCATATCTGTGATTTTTGATAACATACATGCTCTCTAAGAGTGAAATTAAAGTGAACAACAAGTTCCATCTTCATTGGTGCGGCATGGTAGCAGAAAATCGATAATACGCCTGTATCGATTTTGCTTCGTTTAAGCTTCTCACTTAGTATTTTTCTATCGTCGTTCAAGTATGACCTTAGTTTATACTTATATGAAATTACTTATTGCTTTTTATCATACCAATACCATAGTTTTGCAAGTCAAATATTTTAAAATAAAGGATACAATCATGACGTTTATCAAATCAAGAAAATCTATATTATTGGGCTTGGGTCTGATAGTTGCAATGGCATCACCTATATTTTCACCGACTTCGATGACTATCCAATATCCATCTGTGCAAGCAGCAAGTGACATGAGTAAAATTCAATTGATTTTGAATAAATTGCGTGCATCAATGAGTAGCATGAAAGATTTTGATGAATTGGAAAAAGCTGGAATGTCAAAAAAAGACGTTGATCGTATGCGCCGTGCTATGACACAAAAAATTCAACAACTTACCGACGATGCGGTTAGTTCCATCCGTAGTATTTAGTTTTTTCTAACAATTCAGCTTAGCTATTATTTTCCTGATGTCGACGTTAAAAAAACGTTCATTTATAGCCGTAAACCCCGTTTTTTCGCCTTGCCATTAGAAAAATAAGTGGTCATCTGAATCGTTAGAAATACTATATTGAGACATTATTATTGTCGATGAAACCTTAATTTATTCTCATATTCTTTGGGGTCTTTGACTTGCGTCATAGCTCCCTCTCTTGGAAAAAAAGCATCGTATAAACGCGATACCCAAAAACGAAGTGCGGACATGCGAAGCAACATATTTAATGATGCTTGCTCTTGCGGTAAAATATCTCGAACTGATGTATAGCCTTGTAAAAAAGTTTGCATGCGATGCCTATCATGTTCACCTAATGTAACTGCTTGGGCATTCAAAGAAATCGCCACATCCATCATCCACGGCGCATGATGGGCATAATAAAAATCAATCAAACCAGACACGCCTTGCTCATCAAAAAGAATATTATCTACAAACAAATCACCATGAATGACCCCAGTCGGTAAATCTTCAAAATGATAAGCTTGCTGTTGTTTCAATTCATTTTGCAACAATAAAGCCGCATCAGAACCATAAACCTGCTCGCAACGATCAGATACTTTTTCAACCATCTCTTGTAACCAAAGCATACCTGTGGGGTTATCGCGTCGTTCGTTGAAATCTTGACCCGCCACATGCAATTGCGCCAAAGCTTTGCCAGAGGCGTGTAATTGTACTTCATTGAGATAATCCAAGGTTTTTCCTGATAAACAAGAAACAATACAGCCGCATTTTTCTTCACCATCATACATCAAAGAAAACAATAACGATCTATCATCACGCACCATCACATCAGGGCAAGATAAGCCTTTACTGGATAAATGACGCATTAAGTGCATAAAATAAGGCAACTCAGATGCATTTAGACGTTCAAATATAGTCAGTACAAAGCGTCCTTTTTCTGTATCAATAAAAAAGTTACTATTTTCAATGCCGGCAGCAATACCTTCAAAGCTATGCAATGCGCCTAAATTGTAAGAAGATAAAATGGATTCAATATCCGTGTGGGTAAGTTCAGTATAAACAGACATTGCGGCATATTAAGCACATGATTATGAATTACCATCGTGCTGAACGTCGTTACTTGTTTCGGCATGGCTATCATCACACTTATAAATGATGAGGAAGGGTTATAAAAAATACCTTTTTTACATTATCCAACACTAAAAAACTGTGCTTTAGTTGTTGCTTAGAAGGGAGCTGTTAATGTTCGCCAATATTACTTAAGTTTGCTTGAGTTGGAGGGAAGATGTCAGATAAAGAGAAAGCCTTGAATACGGCTTTGGCACAAATTGAACGTCAATTTGGTAAAGGCACTATCATGCGCATGGGTGACCAGCCCAAGGTTGTTATTGATGTTATTCCTTCGGGCTCATTGGCTTTAGATGCTGCTTTAGGCATTGCTGGTTATCCACGTGGTCGCATTGTTGAAATTTATGGTCCTGAATCTTCAGGTAAAACGACATTAGCTTTACATGCCATTGCTGAAGCCCAAAAAATAGGTGGAAAAGCAGCATTTGTGGATGCAGAACATGCGCTTGATCCAAGTTATGCTGAAAAATTAGGTGTGGATGTCGATGCTTTATTTCTTTCACAACCTGATTGTGGAGAACAAGCATTGGAAGTCGTGGATATGCTGACTCGTTCGGGAGCATTGGATATTATTGTGGTCGATTCTGTGGCTGCATTAACCCCTAAAGCTGAACTTGAAGGCGATATGGGTGATTCACACATGGGCTTGCAGGCTCGCTTGATGTCGCAAGCTTTGCGTAAATTGACAGGTTCGATTTCACGTTCCAAAACCACCATCATTTTCATCAATCAAATTCGTATGAAAATTGGTGTGATGTTCGGCAACCCTGAAACTACAACAGGTGGCAATGCCTTAAAATTTTATGCATCGATACGTTTAGATGTGCGTCGCACAGGTTCGATTAAGAAAGGTGATGAAGTCCTTGGTAACTCCACCAAAGTAAAAGTGGTGAAAAATAAGATGGCACCGCCTTTTAAATTAGCATTATTCTCGATTATGTATGGTGAAGGCATCTCGCATGTGGGTGAAGTCGTGGATATGGGTGTTGAGTTTGGACATGTGAAAAAAAGCGGTGCGTGGTATGCGGCTGGTGATGAACGTATTGGGCAAGGTCGTGATAAAGCCATTCAATATTTGAAAGATCACCCTGATTTATTGTCGGATATTGAACATAAAGTACGTGCGGATTTAGGTATGGCTATGGATGAAACAAAAAAAAGTGATGAAGATAAAGCCTAAGTTTTACTAGCATGCACCCTGAAGTAAACGCTGCATACAGTGCTGCTTTGCGTTGGCTTACTCTGCGTGAATACTGTGAAACAGAATTGTTGCATAAATTACGGCAGAAAAATTTTGATGACATTGCCGCTGAATCAGCCATTGAACAATTAAAACATTATGGTTATTTGAGCGATATGCGTTATGCCGAAGCCTTGTTTCGTTATCGATTGAAAAAAGGTGATACACCTTGGATAATTGCAGAAAAAGCAAGGCAAAAAGGTGTGAATGAAGAAGCATTGCAACAAGCTTTGCAGTCAGTGGAAGAAGTCTATGATGCCAAGGAAGCATGTTTGGCATTGTTGCGTAAGCGAGACCCTGAACATCAACGTCGGCACGATGTTAAAATATGGCAGCGACAAGCACGTTATTTAAGGAATAAAGGATTTAATGCAGCTACGATTATGGATGCATTGAATCATGAAGATGAGGACTAAGCATGAAAACATCGGAAATTCGTCAGAAATTTTTGGCATTTTTTGCAAGTAAAGGACACGAAGTGGTTGAATCAAGTGCTTTGATTCCACATGGTGATCCAAGCTTGATGTTTACCAACGCAGGTATGGTACCGTTTAAACATGTCTTTTTAGGCAATGAAAAACGTCCGTATGTTCGCGCAACATCCAGTCAAAAATGTGTGCGTGCAGGTGGTAAACACAATGATTTGGAAAATGTTGGGCATACGGCGCGTCATCATACTTTTTTTGAAATGCTGGGTAACTTTTCTTTTGGTGATTATTTTAAAAAAGATGCTATTCAATATGCATGGGATTTTTTAACCGTTGAACTCAAACTCGACAAAGATCGTTTATTTGTCACTGTTTTTGAAGATGATGATGAAGCTTATGAGCTTTGGACAAAAGGCATGGGCATTGCCGAAGATAAAATTGCTCGCATTGGCGCTAAAGATAACTTTTGGAGCATGGGTGATACAGGGCCTTGCGGACCATGCTCTGAAATTTTCTATGATCATGGTGCTGATGTTTGGGGTGGCCCTCCCGGTACACCTGACGAAGAAGGTGATCGTTATGTGGAAATCTGGAACTTGGTGTTCATGCAATATGACCGTGATGAACAAGGCACACTCCATCCATTACCTAAGCCATCGGTTGATACAGGTATGGGTTTGGAACGTGTTGCAGCGGTTTTACAAGGTACACATGACAACTACAGCATTGATTTATTTCAACATTTGATTGCCGCTGGATGTGATGTCACAGGTGTAACATTTGGTGCCAATAAAGAGCATGACGTATCGCTACGAGTCTTAGCGGATCATTTGCGCTCCGTGTCATTTTTACTGGCTGATGGCGTATTGCCATCCAATGAAGGGCGTGGTTTTGTGTTGCGTCGTATTTTGCGCCGTGCATGCCGTCATGGTCGTTTATTGGGGATGAAACAGGCGTTTATGTTTAAGCTTGTACCTGCACTTGTCGCTGAAATGGGTGAGCATTTTACAGAGCTTAAAGAAGCGCAAGGGAATATTGAGCAGGTGATTCGCATTGAAGAAGAGCGTTTTATCAAAACCTTGGATAAAGGCTTAACATTGGTTGAACAAGCTGCCAAAAAAGCAGGTAAGGGTGGTACAATCCCAGGTAAAACGCTGTTTTCTTTGTACGATACCTTTGGCTTCCCCACTGACTTAACCGCCGATATTTTAAAAGGTCAAAATATTCATTTGGATATGGCTGGTTTTGAAATATGTATGAATGAGCAACGCGAGCGGGCAAGGGCTGCTTGGGGCGGTTCTGGCGAATCTACTTTGCCAAAAGCCGTGTTTGAGATTCGTGAACAACGGGGTTCAACTGACTTTTTGGGTTATTCAACACTCAGTGCCGATGGGGCTATTTCAGGTCTTGTTCAAGGCGATCAAGCCGTCAATCGCATTCAAGAAGGCGATGAAGCATGGTTGATTGCCAACCAAACACCATTTTATGCTGAATCAGGTGGGCAAGTGGGTGATACAGGTTTTATCACCAGTAACGATGCGACATTTAAAGTCTTTGATACCAAAAAAGTGCTTTCTGATTTATTTATCCATATTGGTAAAGTTATTAAAGGTTCGTTTGCTGTTGGTGGCACAGCCCATTTTGAAGTTTTGGGTACACGTCGTGAGGCGATTGCCTGCAATCATACAGCCACGCACTTGATGCATTCCGTGCTTCGCGAAGTCTTGGGTGAGCATGTCAAACAAGCTGGCTCACTGGTGAATGCAGAACGTTTACGTTTTGATTTCAATCATCATGAAGCTGTCACTGCAGCACAAAAAGCAGATATTGAAGCCAAGGTTAATGCAGAAATTTGGCGTAATGTTGCCGTAGAAACCAATTTAATGACCCAAGATGAAGCGGTGGCTTCGGGTGCTATGGCATTGTTTGGTGAGAAATATGGTGATGAAGTCCGTGTGGTTTCAGCAGGTTTCTCGACTGAGCTTTGTGGTGGTACGCATGTATCACGCACGGGCGACATCGGTGTTTTCCGCATCCTTTCTGAAACAGGTATTGCAGCAGGCGTTCGCCGCATCGAAGCAGTCACTCAACAAGCCGCCTTGCAAAGTTATGTTAGTGATACCCATGCCTTACATGATGTCGCTGGCAAATTAAAAGTACGTCCAACGGAAGCATCCGAAGCGGTGACAACACTGCAAAACAAGCTTAGAAATGCTGAAAAAGAGTTGCAATCGCTTAAATCCAAAGCATCAACGGGTATTCTTGATGATTTAATCAAAAAAACCGTTGACATCAATGGCGTTAGCTTGCTCGCAGCCGAAGTCAAAGGCGTGGCAGACATGCGTGATTTCATGGATAAAGCCAAAGGCAAACTCAAATCAGGTGTGATTGTTTTTGGTCAAATCAACGGCGAAAAAGTACAACTCATCGCAGGTGTGACGAAAGATTTATTAGGCAGTTACAACGCTGGCAATATCGTACGAGAAGTCGCCATCATCTGCGGTGGCAAAGGTGGCGGAAAACCTGATATGGCGATGGCAGGTGGTACAGAACCAGCTCAATTAAAAGAAGCTTTAAATGCTGTTGAAACAATTGTTGGGGCTATGAAAGGCTAGAATTATCTTCATGGTTATCAAAGCAACTGTAAGGGCGAACCTATGTGTTCGCCCTATTCCCAGCTTAGACCTGTTAGAAGCTTATGATGCCTCAACCGTTGATAAAAATTCAATAGCAATATCATCATCAACCACTACCACATGTGCAACGCCGCCTTTTTGTAAATCACCAAATAAAATCGCATCGGCCAATGATTTTTTAATTTTATTTTGAATCAAACGTCCCATAGGTCGTGCGCCCATGTGTTCATCATAACCATGTGTTGCAAGCCAAGCTTTGGCCTCATCACTGACATCCAATTCAACTTTCTTATCTTGCAACTGCATATCCAGTTCCACTAAAAATTTCTCAGCGACATGCAGTACAGTATCTTTTTTCAAGGATGCAAAAGGAATCACAGCATCCAAGCGGTTGCGAAATTCAGGGGAAAACAAGTGTTTGATGGCTTCCTCATCACGTCCTTGATTCGATTCAGGATTAAAACCAATGCTGTTTTGTTGCATTTCAAAAGCACCAGCATTGCTGGTCAT
>JAUZQL010000081.1 GCA_030950975.1 Mariprofundaceae bacterium
GAATATTGAAACTGGATCATGGTGCAATAAAGCTTGCGTGAAAGGTAACTTCAGAAAATGGACACGGTATAAACCTTGGCTTCATTCCCTTAAAAATGAACCAGCCTTTCCTGTTTCTGTATGGGCACTTGCTCAAAAAAAAGTCAGAAAACCTGAATGATTTCAAATGCCATAGTAAAACAGGGCTTTCTATCTTAAATAGGAAGCCTTTAAAATCTTGGAGAACATCATGATCAATCAAGCTTTATTCGATATTTTTGCCTGCCCTAAATGTAAAAAAATTACAATCATGATAAAACTACATTGATCTGTGACGCATGCCAATTGGCTTATTCCATTCGCGATGATATTCCTGTCATGCTCATTGATGAAGCCAAGTCTTTGGCTGCTGAATAAGCCGCTTCCAACCCATGAAAAAAGTGCAGCTTTGGCTGCTTCAATCTGTATTCTTTATCGCTCAATTGTTTCCAGCACGTTGGATGGGCGCATTGGGTGCGGGTGTTGGGCGTATGCTTTTTTATGTATTGAGACGCATCCGTTTGATTACCCTTGCCAACTTAACCCGAGTCTATCCTGAAAAAAGTCGAACATGGCGCATTCGTATGGCAAGAGCATCGTTTGCAGAGGCAGGTCGTACAGCCTTTGAACTTCCGCATGTTTTTTTGCGTGGCAAAGATTTTTTACTGTCTCGTATTGAGATTGAAGGTGAAGATGAACTCAAACAAGCCTTAAGCGAAGAAAAAGGCGTGTTTATTGTGGCAGCACATCATAGTAATTGGGAACTTGAAGCACTCACCTTTTCAATGTTGGGCTATGATTCCACCACCATTTATCACCCGATGAAAAACAAGGTCTTGGATGACTATATGATGCAGCGGCGCACACGCTTTGGTGCACAAATGCAATCTCGGCAAGCAGGCTTGCGTTGGTTACCCCGAGCTTTAAAAAATGGGCAGTTGATTGGTGTGATGATTGATCAACACATGAGCAACGGTATCCAAGTGCCTTTTTTAGGGCATTTGGCGAACACCACTGCCTTACCCGCTTCTTATATTCAACGTCGTCCCACCCCTGTCATCGCCATTAGCTTGGATCGAATAGGTCATGATTTTCGTTTTAAGTTACGTTTACAAAAAGTGATGATGCCAGCCTTAAGCGAAGATAAAGCAGCCAACACATACCATATGATGCAAACCATTGGTGATACCTTTGCCCCCATTATTCATGCACGCCCCGAATTATGGTTATGGTTACACCGCCGTTGGTATATTTTAGAACAAGAAGAAAAAATTGCAAAGGTCGTCTATGGCACACCATAAACCCTATAGTAAACAGCGTTGGAGTATCTTACAAAAACATGAGATTGATGCTTGGTGCAACATGGAAAAAGAGCAAGCCTCTTTTGAACATATCTTAGCATTACGACGTGAACGTTATCACGATTTAATATTACAACATGCAGGTGATTTAGATGAAACGAGTGAAATTTTGGAATTGGGATGTGGTGCGCTATGTGTTGCACAAGGATTAGAACACGGTAAAAAAACCTATTTAGATCCTTTATTGGATGATTACCGTAGAGCTTGCCCCGGTAGTCTACCTAAGGGAAGCTTTCAATCTGAAATGGCAGAAGATATTCACCAAGAGGATGCAAAATACGATCTTATTTTAGCGTTACGTTTGTTAAGTTATGTCGAAAATCCTGAATTGGTGTTGCATGAAGTGGAACGCCTTTTAAAGCCCACAGGTCGCTTTCTTATTAGTGTTGAAATATGGCCAAAACCGTTGGCATATTTGCACTATTATTTAGCCCAGTGGTTTCCACGATGGTTATTAAAAAAACGTCTCTATTGCTACACCAGTCATGGATTTGAAAAAAGCTTAAAGCGGCACTTTCATATTGAAAAAGAACTTCACATGTCGAATCAGCCACACTCACTGTTTAAACAAGAATATTTTTACGTATGTCGCTTGGAAAATACATAAGTGTTAAAATATATCTTCACAATCATTCTCAGTTTATTTTTTTCTGTAAGTGCGCAAGCTGTAACACCCTGTTTTCATTTCATCGGTGAAAAATTAACCTTCAATGTGGGTTGGGAGTTTATCAATGCAGGTTCTGCAAGCATGGTGGTGCAAGCATCAAAAACAGGTGGTTATGCCATTCAAACGCATGCCCGTACCAATCATTTTTTAGATATTTTTAAAAAAGTACGCGATACCATTACCTCTGAAGGGCTGTGTGTCGGCGAACAAACACAAAGCACGCTTTTTCAATTGGATCAGCTAGAACGTTCCTATGTTGCGCATAAAAAAACAGTCTTTGATTGGCAACATGGGCAAGTATTTTATACAGAACATGAAAAAACAGATCGATATCCAGTGCCTCAAGGAAACCTCAATGTGATGGACGCTTTTTTTAAAGTTCGTGCGATGGATTTGCGTTTGGGTCAAGAGATTCATATACCCATCTTTGATTCACGGAAAATTTACGATGTCGTGATTCATATTGGTAAAAAGACGAAAAAAATCCGTGCTCCTTGGGGAGAACGTGTCGAATGCATTAGCATTGAACCTCAACTGAAAACTGAGGGTATTTTTTCTAGCCCCGGTCGCATGAAAATATGGGTCACCCGTGATACTCGTCACATTCCATTAAAACTCATCGCCAAAATTAAAATTGGTCGTATCATTGGGCGCTTAACTCAATATCAGGAGCCTATGTGAGCACTTCTTATTCTAAACTTGAAAACTGGTGTCTTGATCATCGAAAACTAGCTACCGCACCTGTTTTTATTCTTTTGCTTGTCTTGGCAAAACCAACGCTTATCTCTTTATGTATTGGTGCATTTATCGTCTTCTTGGGAGAAATGGGGCGCACATGGTCTTCGGGGTACATTGATAAAAATGCCAAACTTGCCACAGCAGGTCCTTATCGTTTTACACGCAATCCTCTCTATTTATTCAATACCGTAATTTTTATTGGTTTTTGCGTGATGGCGTACAATCCTTGGGCTGCAATCTTGGGCATGATGGCACATGCGGTGATTTATCATCCCACCATGCGTAAAGAAGCACTGCATGTCTCTGGTATTTTTGGCGATGAATACCGTGATTGGGCGAAGGTTGTCCCGATGTTTTTACCCAAATGGACGAATTACCCTTCTCACGGTGCCTATTCTTGGGGTTTGGTGAAACAACATCGCGAACATAAAAATGCGGCGGCGATGTTTGCGGGCATTCTTTTATTTGTCGCTATTTATTATCTCAAATTATAAAAACTGCGCAATTTTTTCATGAACGAACGTATCGCAGTCGTTATTTCGACTTACAATAACCCTGAATTTCTTCGCTTGGTCTTATCTGCTTATGCGAAACAAGGTGATAAAAACTTTAGTATTTATATTGCTGATGATGGTTCAAGCGTTGAAACACGTGAAATGATTCAAGGTTTATCCAGTACGTTTCCAGTACCTATCCATCATGTTTGGCATGAAGATCAAGGTTTTCGCAAAGCGCATATTCATAATCTAACGTTTCAACACATTACTGAGCCTTACATCATTCTCACCGATGGCGATTGTATTCCGCTGCCTAATATGATTGCGACACATCGAAGATTTTCAGAAGAAAAAACGATGATTTGTGGTAGTCGGATTTTACTTTCTAAAACTTGGACACAACAGCTTTTGAACATCGAATCCATGCCATTGTATCAAGGCTTTGATTGGGTTCGTTTAAAATATCAGAAGAAAATCAATCGCCTTCTTCCTCTTTTTATACCGCCTTATACATCGAATATACAAGAAAAACTTTCAGGCATTCATGGCTGTCATTTTGCATGTTTTAAAAGTGATTTATTTAAAGTGAATGGTTTTGATGAAAGCTTTGAAGGTTGGGGGCGTGAAGATTCTGATCTTGTCGCGCGCTTGTTTCATATCGGTGTTCAGCGTAAAAACTTGCGCGGCTCGCCTGTACTTCATCTTTGGCATGCTGAAAATTCACGTTCACATTTGAGTAAAAATGATGACTTATTAAAAGCTTGCTTGGATGAAAAACGTCAACGTGCCATCAAAGGTATCGAAGAAAACATACTTGAAAAAGATCAGAATCAATGAAACCCATGCGTATTCTTCAAATATGCCGTCGCTTTGGTCCTGTGGGTGGCATGGAACGTTATGTTTGGGAACTCTGCCGCGAACTTGCTGCCTTAGGGCATCACATCGAAGTTTTGTGCGAAGTAGATTTATCAAGTGAGCCATTGCACGGTGTTGACGTTTATAGTCTTGGTACCGTAAGACCCAGACCACGCTGGCTGGCACACCTTCGTTTTTCACGGCATGTTCATGATTGGCTGGATCAACATGCTGATTCTTCACGCATCATTCATAGCCATGAGCGATGCGATATTCATCATGTTACAACCTTTCATGGACCACCGTTTGCCAGCGTCAAAGATCGACCTTTTTGGAAGCGTTTATCGGTGCGGATTGAGATGAATTTATGGTTGGAACAACGTGAGCTGTGTGCTGAACATGTGCAACAAATCGTTCCCAACTCTGCATACATTCGTCAGCAGCTTGCGCATTATTATCCCGAATCAGAACAGCGTCTAAGTTCACCTATTGCACCTGGTGTTAGCCCTGTTCAGGTAAGAGAAAAAAATAAATTAGTGTTGGAAAACGCAGGTGTGATTGGCTTTATTGGCAAAGAATGGAAGCGAAAAGGCTTGCAAGAAGCCATTGCAATGCTTGCGAAGTTATCGGAAAAACGTCCCAATATTCGTTTTTTAGTGGCTGGAGCTGCGCCCAAAGATATTCAGCATTTATTTCAAGATGTAGATTTTAAGTTTGAACTTTTGGGGCGTGTCGATCCTTATTCTTTTTATGCTCAATTGGATGTTTTGTTGCACCCAGCCCATCAAGAACCGTATGGCATGGTCATCACTGAAGCGCTTTCGGCAGGTGTGCCTGTGATAATTTCTGATCGTTGCGGTGCTGCAACAGAAATACACGCTGATTTAGGGCAGGTCTTATCCCTTGATGATAGTGTGAATGATTGGGCTGATGCAATGGATGAACAACTTAAAGGAAACTATGAAGCTATTGCTTATCAACGA
>JAUZQL010000082.1 GCA_030950975.1 Mariprofundaceae bacterium
ACAGAGCATAACGCTTGGAGCCATTGAACTGTTTCTTAATTTGACCGCCACACTTCATCAACAGTGAACCAGAGCCACAAGTAGGGTCACAAATTTCATCATCTTCTTTGGGTTCTACCCAGCGTGAAATAAGATCAGAAACTTCGGGTGGCGTGTAAAATTCGCCTGCTTTTTTACCTGATGTTGCAGCAAAGTTTTTAATTAGAAACTCATAGGCATTGCCAATGATGTCTAAGGTGCCAACACGAGAAGAGCGTAAATCCAATTCTGAGACTGCAAATACATCAAGCAAGGCACTTAAAATATCATTTTTCTGTTTATCTTCGCCAAGCTTGTTGGAGTTAATACTAATATCTTGGAATACATCACGCAATTTACCGATATTGGCTTCCTCAATGGCATGCAACGCTTTGTCAATACGTTCACCAATCCCTGGCATCTGGCGAGATTGGTACAATGTATAAAAGCTGGCGGATTCAGGGAGTACAAAGCGTTCATTTTTCATGAGTTCATCAATGAGTTCTTTCTCTTTGCCGTACTCGGCTTCGTATTGTTCGCAGTGATCTTCCCATACATCAGAGATGTATTTGAGAAAAAGCATGGTTAATACATAATCTTTGTAGATGTCAGGAGAAATGACACCTCTGAAAATGTCGCAAGCGTTCCATACGGCTTTATTGATACTGTCTTGATTGATGGGTGCTTGATGATGCGATGGATTTGTCATGATTGATTCCCCTGTAATATATTACTTGCTATGGCATCCATCATCTTACGATGGTTTTCTTGAAGATGATGGAGTGTATCGCGTTCTTTTTCCCAGCAGCGAATCATTTTGATGATTTTATACTGCTCTTCAATGGGCGGTATAAAAATAGGCAGCTTATCAAGCATCGTTCTTCTTATGCCAACGATTACAGAACCTTCAATGTTTTTTGAAAAGTATGCTTGGGCAGGTTTTTGATTGATTTGCCATGATAAAAATGCAGGAATGACCTTAGAAATATCCATAATCTGAATCTTAAACAGGTGTGGCGAAAGAACCGTTTTAGAAGGACAGCCTGTTATTTCATAAGCGTAATTATGATGCCCTCGGGCGGTGAATATAATATCCCCATCTTTAAGCCATGTGTCAGAATGCTCGCCAAGTTTTTTTAAAGGCACGTTGGTTTTAATCATGCTTTCCCAATGAATACCGTTGTCTTTTTCAACATCCTTCATTTGAAGGACTTTGCCTTCACCGTCGAGCTCATCAACGATTTTTCCTCTAAACGAAAATCCAGCAGAAATATGTGCCAATTGATTTAGTGTTTTTTTCATGTTGCTAATAATATAGCATTAAGCGCATTGGTGCAATAAAAACTATAAAATGACTGTTATTTTCTTTATTATAATTACACTATTATCATTAGTGCTATTATATTATGAACTTTTATGAAGAAACGCATCATCCACAGTCCTTAGATTCCAAAGCAATGAACACACCGCAATGTTCATTCCCAAAATCCGATAAAAATGCTAGGGGCGTAACATCAGTTTTCCATATCCATCACTCTCGCATTCAGCCTATAAGCTTAAGGGGATGTCAATATTGCTTTGCATATATTTGACAGCTTTACCCGAAATCAAAACACGTTCTCCCACCACGTCACACAATAACTCGCCACCTCGCGCCGAAAGTTGCTTGGCTCGGAGCTTGGATTTTCCTAATTCTTTTGACCAATAAGGAGCTAATTGCGTGTGTGCTGAACCTGTAACAGGATCTTCATCAATGCCAATATTGGGGGCAAAAAACCGACTCACAAAATCATATTGAGCTGATTTTGCCGTGATGATGACACCACGCCGATTCAATGTTTTCAAGGCAGCAAGATTGGGGCGTGCAGCCAGTATATCCGCTTCATGTTCAAACACGATGAGATAATCCTCAGACTTTAGACATGCGATAGGTTTGATGGCAAAGGCTTGTTCAATAGCAATGGGTATCGGGCAAGGGGATGGCATTTGAGATGGAAAATTCATCACCAGCCAATCGGCATCTTTGGATACATGCAATAAACCTGATTTTGATTCAAAAACAATCGTTTCTTGAGCGACATTCAGGCAATTAAATAACACATAAGCCGCTGCCAGTGTCGCATGACCACACAAATCTACTTCGGTGCTGGGTGTAAACCAACGGATATGAAAGCCTTGTTTAGTCGGAATAAAAAAAGCTGTTTCAGACAAATTATGTTCTGCGGCAATGGCTTGCATGACCGCATCGGGCAACCATGTATCCAAAGGGAAAACCGCCGCTGGATTGCCTGAAAATATGTTATCGGTAAACGCATCAATATGGTACATCGTAAATTTCACGGGCTAAATCTTCTCCATAAAACGTGTCATAACATCCGCCAACAATTGCGGCTGGGTTAGAAAAGGAGCATGAGCGGCTTCATCCATCAAAACATAATCCGCATGTGGAATATGTTGGGCGAGATATTGACCTGCTTGCGCAGGAATAATGGCATCTTTTTGCCCATGAATCACACAGGTCGCTTGGGTTATTTTAGGTAAAATGGAACGTAAATCCCATGTGGCAAGCATATTTAGACCTTGTTTTAAAGCGTGAGAACTGGGGGAATGCTGTGAATCAATACTTTGGGATTCAAGCGAACGATACGTCTCTCGGGATAAAGTTTCCCCTTGAAACATCAGCGAAAAAAAACGCTTCATGGTTTTTTTTTCATGTTGCAGCAGACCTTGTTCAAAGTTCATCAACGTTTGGGCATCACAACCGTACAACCAATCATCACGCTGCGAAAAAGAGGGCGTGCTGCTCAGTAAAATCAATGCTTTGATGCGTGAAGGATATTGCACTGCTAAACGCATCGCCAACATGCCACCCAAGGACCAACCAAGCAGTGTAAAAGCTTGTTGCGGGCATTGTTGCATCACATCTTCCAAACAATCATCCGCATCCAAACGTCCACCATGCCCCGATAAATTCAAAAAATACGCATCAGGATATTGTTTTTTCTGCTCAAACCAAATCTGTTGGGATTGCCCCCAACCATGCAAAAAAACTAATGGCATAAACGTTTCAAAACCGTTGTTAGTTGTTTGATATCATCCTCACGGTGGGCTGCGGATAAAGTGATACGCAAGCGGGCTGTGCCTTTGCGCACTGTGGGAGGGCGAATCGCAGGTACAAAAAAACCTTCCTCACGTAACTTGTGAGCCATCGATAAAGCCTCAGAATCAGAGCCTATCAAGAGGGGTTGAAGGGGTGTTTGCGATGCAATCAAGGGTAATCCTTGGCTATGTTGTAGAAATGTTTGAATGTTTTTATGCAACGTTTGTTGCAAGCGACCTGTTTGAATCAATGCCAATGATGCCAACATCGCCGCAGGTATCGCAGCTGGCAAGGCGGTGGAATAAATCATGGTACGCATGCGTTGGCGTAAGCCTTCAATAAACTCATGCGTGCCTAAAATAAACGCACCATAACCACCAAAGGCTTTGCCAAATGTGCCGACTTCAAGCAATGACCCATGCCCTGAAAACTTAGCTGTCAAACCTTTGTAGTGTTCACCCAGACAGCCTGTGCCATGTGCATCATCAATCATCAACAATGCTTGATGTTGCTCTGCTAACGCCAATAAATGTTCAACATCGGCACAATCACCATCCATACTAAACACACCATCCGATACAATGATGCGTTTTTGAGCAGGATTTTTCTCCAACTGTTCTGCAAGCATCACCATATCAAGGTGATTAAAACGATGACTCTTTGCACCAGACAAACGCACGCCATCCACCAACGACGCATGATTTAATTTATCTGAAAAAACATGCGTATGTCGATCACTCATGGCTTGCATCAAGCCGAGATTTGCCAACACACCTGAACCCAGCATCAAACACGATTCATAAGCTTTCCAAGTGGCTAATTCCGCTTCAAGTTGGTGCATTTGCGGATGATCCCCACACACCAAGCGTGAACCACCACTGCCAAATCCGAAAGCTTCAATACTTTCAATCGCCGCCGCTTTGACTTGGGGGTGCGTGCGTAAACCCAAATAATCATTGGATGAGAAATTGATAAGATGTTTGCCTTTCACATCAATGAACACACCTTGCTGGGTGGAAGCTGAAAAATGGCGTTGTCGTGTGGAAGCAAGTTCAAGAAACCAATGACGTGAAAGATGATGGCTAGAAGGCATCAGCGAATGTTGGAGGGCATGCTTAACGTGTCAACCATCCTGCTTTCGGAATCACGGAAGCCTGCTGTTTGACGGGTAACCACCTGTATTTATCATGGCATGCTAAATCGTCCCTATAAAACAAATGAAAAGGAGTGTTATATGAAAAAAATAATGTTGATTCTATGGCTTATGTCAGCTTTGACTGGCTGCGTTACCACCCAACAAGATCGGGCTGCCATGCGTGGCGGAGCTGTCGGTGCAACCGCAGGTGCTGTCATCGGTTCTGATAGTGGCAATACCGCACAAGGTGCTGCTATTGGTGGCATGTTAGGCGCAGCGGCAGGTATTCTTTTACAACAAAACCAACAAAATCGCCGAAATAGACAACAAGCAGCGCCACAACAAGGTCGTGCAGCCCCTTCCCATCAATACCTTGAACATCGTTCAAATCAACGCTCTGACCACCACGATCACCACGATCACCACGATCACCATGATGATGATGAAGAATATTAAATGACAACACTATCCCCACCCAAAGCTCTTTTTTCTTACCCTAAATACAGAGGTAAGCATTTTTCATCCGCCTCACAATTGCCAACAAACCTCGCTGAAATGGAGGCTTTGGGTTGGGATAGTTGCGATATGGTTTTGGTGACAGGCGATGCTTATGTCGATTTACCTAGCTTTGGCATGGCCGTCATCGGACGGACATTGGAAGCACAAGGTTTTCGTGTTGGCATCATTTCTCAACCCGATTGGAAATCTCCCGATGCGTTTCGTAGCTTAGGTAAACCCAATATTTGTTGGGGTGTTACATCGGGCAATATGGATTCGATGGTCAATCGTTACACATCCGAACGCCGCATTCGCTCCGATGATGCGTATACCGTGGGTGATGTGGGTGGGAAACGCCCTGACCGTGCTGTCACCGTGTATGCTCAACGCTGCCGCGAAGCCTTTAAAGGCGTTCCTGTCATCATTGGTGGCATTGAAGCCAGTTTACGCCGTATTGCTCATTATGATTATTGGTCGGATAAAGTGCGACATGCGGTGTTGTTGGATTCAAAAGCTGATATATTGGTTTATGGCAATGGTGAACGGCAAATTATTGAAATTATGCACCGTTTAGCAGCGGGTGAATCCATCAAGGATATGCTTGATATTCGTGGTACTTCGGTGATGTGTAAAGGCGTGCCTGATGGCTGGATTGAAATAGATTCAACGGAAATTGATACACCGCATACCACCATCGAGCATCCCAACCCTTATCAAATGCAACAAGACATGCCGTGTGATGATAAAGCGGCTTACCGTGAACGTGAGCAAGCTCCTCCCATTTCAATCTTGGATGTCTCTGAAAAACGTGCTCATACAGTGATTCGTTTGCCCAGTTATGAAGCCGTGGCAAACGATGAAGTGCTTTATGCCCATGCCTCGCGTTTACTGCATTTGGAAACCAATCCGGGTAATGCCAGAGCCTTGATTCAAAAACATGGTGGCCGTGAGGTATGGGTCAATCCACCTGCCATTCCTTTAAGCACTGTCGAATTGGATGGGGTGTTTGATTTGCCTTACTCACGTCTGCCTTACATCGGTTATGGTGATATTCACGCCAAAGAAACCCGCATACCTGCTTATGAAATGATTAAAACATCGGTGAATATTATGCGTGGGTGTTTTGGTGGCTGCACGTTTTGTTCGATTACCGAACATGAAGGTCGCATCATTCAAAGTCGCTCACAAACGTCTATTTTGCGAGAAATTGAAGAAATTCGTGAAAAAACACCCAAATTCACAGGTAACATCTCTGATTTAGGTGGTCCGACGGCCAATATGTATCGCTTGAAATGTAAATCAGAAGCTATTGAGGCGGCATGCCGAAAGCCATCTTGTGTGTTTCCTGATATTTGTCCGAACCTCAACACCAATCATGATCCTTTGATTGAATTATATCGTAAAGCACGTCATCTCAAAGGCATCAAACGTGTCTTTATTGCATCAGGATTGCGCTATGATTTGGCTGTAAAATCACCTGCTTATATCAAAGAATTGGTGACGCATCATGTGGGCGGTTACTTAAAAATAGCCCCTGAACATACCGAAGCTGCACCGCTCGATAAAATGATGAAGCCAGGCATTGGGACTTATGATGCGTTCAAAAAACTCTTTGAAAAGTTCTCCAAAGAAGCAGGGAAAAAACAGTATTTAATCCCTTACTTTATTGCCGCACATCCTGGAACGACCGATCAAGACATGCTCAATCTTGCTTTATGGCTCAAGAAAAACGCTTATAAAGCCGATCAAGTCCAAGCTTTTTTACCTTCCCCAATGTCCACAGCCACAGCAATGTATCGCTCTGGTCGTAATCCCTTGAAAAAAATTAGTCGAACCCAAAGCAAGTATGCGGAAAAAGTATTCATTCCAAGACGCAAAAAACAACGGGATTTGCACAAGGCTTTTTTACGTTATCACGATCCTGATAATTGGGCGATGTTGCGCACAGCCT
Source organism: Mariprofundaceae bacterium (assembly GCA_030950975.1). Classification (GTDB taxonomy): domain Bacteria; phylum Pseudomonadota; class Zetaproteobacteria; order Mariprofundales; family Mariprofundaceae. The sequence goes on from JAUZQL010000082.1 coordinate 6,703, forward strand.
TAAAAAAGATGGGGCGTAGTGATTTGATAGGGCAGGGCGAACACTGTCTTGTACCTGATGACACTCAAAAAGGAAAAGATGGGCGGTCATCATTCCAACAAAAACGAGCTGCTCATCATTTCCGCACACAACATACACGGAAAGAACGCCGCAGACGTTAAAAAATATTCACCTTCCACCTGCTAAATGTAAGTTATTATCTTCATGTACAAACAACACATGTGGGAGGGTTGCGCCCTTTAGCAAGGGTGCAGAATCCGCACGCAACAAACGCCATGCAGGATGATTTTTACGCAAAGAAGCCAGTGCTTCATGGTTCATTTGTGCTTGATTCATAGGACATCCGCCAAGCAATGACCTGAGAAATCACACACCATCACTCGAATTGAAAAAACGCCGACATAACGTTGATTTAACGTTTGGATGGTTCGCCGAGCTAAGGCTTGATAAAAAGCAGATGCTAACCCCAAATCTTCCATACGTTCCGCTACAAAACGTGCTGTTTCTGCGGCTGAAATTTCTGCACACACCGCATCATCTGCCCCACATTCCTTGGCGAGTTCCGCCAATAAATCCGTATTCACAGCTTTGCGTTTGGCATGGGTAATCACTTCGCCTTGTGCCATCTTGGTCAACTTTCCAACCATGCCGCCAATCACAATGTGTTGAATGCCTTCTTTTTGACATGTATCCAAAGCAGGACCGAGAAAATCACCCATTTGTACAAAACAAGCAGGTTCAAGCTCGGGCAATGATGCAATCACAAATTTTTCTGTGCGCCCACCTGTAGTCAGCACCACCGTGTCTTGCCCTTGATTTGCTGCGACTTCAATGCCTTGCACCACAGAAGCACGAAAAGCAGCCGTTGAATAAGGATGGACAATGCCCGTTGTGCCAAGAATCGAGATGCCTCCGATAATGCCAAGTCGATCATTGAGTGTTTTTTTCGCCATTTCTTCGCCATCAAGCACGGAAATAGTAACTTCAATACCAAATTCTTTTAAGCATTCCGAAGCAATCGCACGAATATTGTCTTCAATGTTTTTGCGTGGCACAGGGTTAATCGCAGGGCCACCAACTTCAAGACCCAAGCCACGCATGGTAATCACGCCCACACCTTCGCCACCCTTTAAAATCACTTCATCAACATGATCCTCTA
>JAUZQL010000083.1 GCA_030950975.1 Mariprofundaceae bacterium
GGCAAAAAATCATGTGTCTTTTAGGCTGACATGGTGAAATCATTTTCTTTTCCTTTCTTTCATGATGTTTGGCAAGGTCATGTTTTGAGCTACTATCAACAGTTAGCCAAACGGGAACAACGCCTTGTCCTTTTTGCTTCAATCATTGTTCCTTTAATGGTGCTTATCTTTGGCATGATTTTGCCGCTAAATGATGAACTACATCGCAAAGCAACATTACTTTCAGGTTTACAGGAACAAGCGCACGAAGCTGAACAACTCGCCCATCAAACCCTGCAACAAGGGGTGAAAAAACCTCGTGGAAGCATGATGACGGTGGTCGACCAAGAAGCACGCACTCAAAAAGTTCGCCCTTTTATCACCAGTTTACGCCCTCAACTGGGCGGTGATAAAGCACGTCTTTGGATTCAAATGAAACAAGCCCCTTACACAGATACCGTGAAATTTTATCAAGCATTGGCAAGTCAAGGCATTCATATTGTGCAAATTAAATGGCAAAAAACACCCAAACTTGGGATTGTCAATGTGCAAGCAGTGGTGCAATAAATGATGAATAAAACATCGGGTCGTTTCTCTTGGTGGATTTTATTGGCTGTGTTTGGCATAGGTTTATGTGTCTTTATCGCGATACGTTGGGATATGACAGCTTACTTACGCCACAAGCTAGATCATGCGCTGGAACAACAGCATCTTGATTTGACGTATGCTTCATTGCAACGGCATGGCTTGCAAATCAGCTTACATCAGGTGCAATTCAACGATTCGCATCTGCCTCAAGCATTACAGCTTGATGATGTCGATATATCCCCTGATTTATTCGCCTTGTTGCACGGAAATCTGGCGGCACAACTCCATATTCAAAATAATTTTATGGATATTCAGACCCTGATGACGTTCCATCAACAAACCTTGGCGATTCAAAATTTGGATGCCTCTGGAGATGTCGCACACATACAAACATGGCTAGCATTACCCTCACCTGCCCATGCGCAAGGTCAGCTTCACCTTGAGGGATCGTTCAACATGGATATGAATCAAGGTATTCCTCTAGCTGCTGATTTGACGGCACATTGGCAGATGGCAGGCATTCAGATGATGTCACAAGCCTATCCTTTGGGTGATTATAGCTTAAAAGCCACCATGCTAGAGAAAACTATTCAATGGACACTGATGGGTGGAAAAGCCTTGTTGGTACAAGGAAAAGGCAGCATACAAGGTGCGGAAAGTCCGTTATTGCAATGGATATTGAAAGGCGATGTGCAGCTTCAAGCTTTGCCAACATCACCTTTAAGCAACTTTTTAACAAGCACACAACGTCATATAAAACTATCGGGATCTATCGGGCACCCGCAGTGGCAGTTCTAAATCACTCGAAGCGTCTCACTTTTTTTATGCCACACCCAGTCATGAATATCTGTCTCTGGTTGATAGCCATTCACCAAGGTCAATAACAGTTCACGAACCGCTTGCACATCAAAATCTTGAGAAGCCTGCTGCATGTTTTCTAGTAACACTTCCAGTTCTTGCCATGCAATCATTTCTTCATTGGCACGCATAATCAAGGGGTGTTCAGTGCCTTCCACATTGCTACCAATCAATAATTCTTCATACAGTTTTTCACCGGGGCGCAAACCTGTTTCTTCAATCGCAATATGACCATCAGGATGCTCAACAGTCTTTTCAGTCAAGCCACTTAAGGCAATCATTTTACGCGCCAAATCAATAATACGAACTGGTTCACCCATATCCAATACAAAAACATCGCCACCTTCTGCCATCGCACCTGCTTGAATCACCAATTGCGATGCTTCGGGAATGGTCATGAAATATCGTGTGATGTTCTGATGGGTGAGCGTAATCGGTCCGCCTCGTTTAATTTGTTGATGAAACAGCGGTACAACTGAACCCGATGAGCCCAGTACATTGCCAAAACGAACCATGGAAAAACATGTGTTGTGGCTTTGGGTTTGTAAGGCTTGCAACACCAGTTCTGCACAACGTTTGCTTGCGCCCATCACATTGGTTGGGCGCACTGCTTTATCGGTTGAAATCAACACAAAGCGTTCGACATGCGTGGCGATGGCTGATTGTGCCATATGCAATGTACCCATGATATTATTCTGAATAGCTTCAATAGGATTACACTCAACCAGTGGTACATGTTTATACGCTGCTGCATGATAAATGGTTTGCACTGCAAAACTTTTGCAAATTTTTGTTACCCGTTTTAAATGTTGAACAGAACCCAAAAAAGGTATGACTTCAATCGTATCCTGCATGGATGCCAATATTTTTTTGAGTTCTTGATCGATGCTGTAAAGCGCAAATTCATTGCGTTCAAACAACAATAAGGATTTGGGCTGATGTTTGATAATTTGACGACATAACTCCGAGCCAATGGAACCGCCTGCACCTGTCACCATCACTACTTTATCACGAATGCATGTGCCCAATAGTTCACTATGCGGCGCAACCGCATCTCGCCCTAATAAATCATCAACATTAATATCTCGTAAGCGATCCAACTGTACCGTTCCATTGATCATCGCATCCAACCCTGGAAGAATCTTCACTTGAACAGGGTGTGGCTCTAAACGGTTAAAAATATTCTTTTTCTGAATCATGGTCGCTGAGGGCATTGCAATGATTACTTCCTGAATATCTCGTGCTTGCAACACCGTTTCAATCTCATCAGATGAATAGACGTGAATGCCAGCGACTTCTTGCCCTTGTAATTCAGGGTTATCATCAAAAAAGCATGTGACATAACTTTCGCCACTTAAGTGAAGTGCGGATACAAGTTTGGCGCCTGTTTCACCAGCGCCATAAATAGCGACACATCGACGTTTTTTTTGTTGATAACCATGCACCAAACGGCGTAGCCAAAAGCGACTACCA
>JAUZQL010000084.1 GCA_030950975.1 Mariprofundaceae bacterium
CGTTGGTTTTCCGTTGCAATACATGTGCGATGCATCGCTTCAACAGCTTGCACTGGATATTTACCCGCTGCAGATTCACCTGAAAGCATCACTGCATCAGTCCCATCCAACACTGCATTGGCACAATCATTCACTTCTGCACGTGTTGGAATAGGATTTTCACACATCGATTCCATCATTTGAGTCGCAACAATCACTGGACAATTGTATTTAGGTGCCATGCGCAACATTTTCTTTTGTACGGGTGGTACAGCTGCATCACCAATTTCAACACCTAAATCACCACGCGCCACCATCACTGCATCAGAGGCTTCCATGATTGATTTAAGATTATCATCCAGCACAGCTTCCGCTCGTTCAACCTTCGCAACCATGCCAGCATGACAGCCTTCTGCGCGTACCAAAGAACGTGCGTATTCCATGTCTTTACCATCGCGTGGAAAAGAAATAGCAACATAATCAATACCAATAGCACATGCTGTTTTGATATCTTCTTTATCTTTATCAGTTAAAGCATCCGCCGATAAACCACCACCTGCACGATTGATACCCTTATTGTTCGATAACACGCCACCCACGACCACAGTACAATGAATAGCTTGACCAATAACTTCGTCTACATCCATCACCAATAAACCATCATTCAGCAACAAACGAGCACCGGGTTCAACATCTGTAACAAGTTCTTTGTAGGTTAAGCCAACACGTTCATCATCACCATCATCCAAAGGCATATCAGCATCAAGAATAAATTTTTGACCGACTTTAAGGATGGTTTTACCCGTCTTGAATTTCCCACAACGAATCTTTGGACCTTGCATATCAGCAAGAATACCAACGACAACACCAAGTTTGGCCGCAGCTGCGCGTACATTATCTGCACGCATTTGATGTTCTTCAGGTGTACCATGTGAAAAGTTTAAGCGAACAACATTCACACCTGCAGCAATCATTTTTTCCAACATCTCTGGTGATTCAGATGCGGGACCTAACGTTGCTACAATTTTTGTTCTACGAATTTGTTTAGTCACTTAGCTGCGCGCTCCTCTAACATGGCTACTGCTGGTAATTTTTTGCCTTCTAAAAATTCCAAGAAAGCACCACCACCTGTTGAGATGTAAGATACTTTGTCTGCAATATTGTATTTATCCACTGCCGCCAATGTGTCTCCACCACCCGCAATAGAAAAGGCTTTCGATTCAGCAATCGCCATAGAAATAGCTTTCGTACCTTCGCCAAATTGATCGAATTCAAACACGCCTACAGGACCATTCCATACGATGGTACCTGCATTCATAATAATTTCAGCCAATGCTGCGGAAGAATCAGGACCGATATCAAAAATCATATCGTCATCAAGACATTCATCAGCTTTTTTCAACGTTGCTTCAGCAGTCGGCGAAAACTCTTTGGCACATACAATATCGGTGGGTACAGGGATACTGCCGCCTTTGGCTTCTGCATTGATGGTAAGTTTTTTACATGTATCCACCAAATCTTCTTCATACAAAGATTTTCCGACAGGTAATCCCGCCGCTGCGATAAATGTATTGGCGATACCGCCACCTACAACCAATTGATCTACAATCGTAGAAAGTGATTCTAAGACAGTCAGTTTCGTTGAAACTTTAGAGCCGCCAACAATGGCTACCATCGGACGTGCAGGGTTATCCAAGGCTTTACCCAAAGCTTCTAATTCACCTGATAATAATGGACCAGCACAGGCAACAGGAGCATAGGTACCAGCACCATGCGTTGATGCTTGAGCCCGATGCGCTGTACCAAAAGCATCCATCACATAAATATCACACAATGCTGCATATTGTTTGGATAATGCTTCTTCGTTTTTCTTTTCCCCAACATTGAAACGTACATTTTCAAGCAATGCCACTTCACCATCAGCGATGTCAATATCAGCACCTAAATAATCTTTAAGCAGACGAACATCTTGATTCAAAAGACCCGACATATGCGCTGCAACAGGTGCCAGTGAGAATTTTTCTTCAGGAGAACCTTCAGTAGGGCGACCAAGATGCGACATCACCAATACTTTTGCGCCTGCTTTTACACAGTGTTCAATTGTTGCTAATGATGCGCGAATACGTTTATCACTTGATACTTTACCATCCGTTATAGGTACATTCAGATCCTGACGAATCAATACGCGTTTACCCGCTAAATCAAGGTCAGTCATTTTTATTACAGACATTTATCACTCCTTTTTATTTTATAAATACGCTTATCGTTGTTAGCTTACTTAAGCTAGCAATGAAAAACGTAGGAGCTATCCAAAGATAGCTCCCAACATTCTTTATTTAAGCAATATGATTCAATACACGAAGCATGTTGCAAGTATAGCCATACTCGTTGTCATAAAAAGCAACGATTTTGACAAAGGTCTCATCAATGCCAATACCAGCAGTGGCATCAAAAATAGATGGATGAGAATCACCACGGAAATCAGTGGATACAACTTTTTCATCCGTGAAGCCTAGCGTGCCTTCCATAGAGCCTTCAGACGCTTCTTTCATCGCAGCAACAATACCATCATAGCTTGTGCCTTTTTCGAGTTCTACAGTCAAATCAACCACAGAAACATCAGAAGTTGGAACACGGAAAGCCATGCCAGTCAGTTTACCATTCAATGATGGAATCACTTTGCCTACAGCTTTAGCAGCACCTGTCGATGATGGAATGATGTTTTCCAAAATACCACGACCACCACGCCAGTCTTTGTTGGATGGACCATCGACAGTTTTTTGTGTTGCAGTCGCTGCATGAACAGTCGTCATCAAACCACGTTTGATACCAAAGTTATCATTCAATACTTTAGCAATAGGAGCAAGCGCATTGGTGGTGCAAGAAGCAGCAGAAACAATCGCTTGTCCTGCATATTCTTCATGGTTTACACCATAAACGAACATTGGTGTTGCATCTTTAGATGGTGCAGATTGCAATACTTTTTTCGCACCCGCAGCAATATGTGCTTGGCAAGTTTCTTCAGTTAAGAAAAAACCAGTACATTCAAGTACAACATCAACGCCAACTTCATCCCATTTCAAATCAGCAGGATTGCGTTCTGCAGTCACACGAATTTTCTTACCATCAACAATCAAATTATTTCCATCAGTAGAAACATCCGCAGCAAAACGACCATGAACAGAGTCATATTTCAACATGTACGCTTGATAATCAACAGCCAAAAGATCATTGATTGCTACAATTTCCATACCCGCAAATTCTGCTTCTTTAGCAATAGCGCGAAACGCCATACGACCAATACGGCCAAAACCATTAATACCGACTTTAATTGTCATTTATTACTCTCCTTTTATTTTTCCATAGTTTGACTTGCTATTAACATTAAACATCCGTCAATAGCAAGCCAGAACCTAAATTTTATTATTTTGAAACTTCATTGACAGCAGCAACCACTGCTTCTGTCGTAATACCAAATAACTTGTACAAGTCATTGATAGGTGCGGATTCACCAAATGTATCAATACCCACTACTTGACCATTCAGACCAACATATTTTGCCCAGAAACTTGTAACACCTGCTTCAACAGCAACACGTGCTGTAACAGAAGCAGGTAATACAGATTCTTTATAAGCGGCATCTTGTTTGTCGAATGTATTGGTGGATGGCATAGAAACCACACGAACTTTCTTATCTGTGATAGCAGCCGCAGCTTCCATTGCCAAAGAAACTTCAGAGCCTGTACCAATAATGATGACATCAGGTGTGCCTTCACAATCTTTAAGGATATAGCCACCTTTTTCGATCAATTTGATTTGATCAGCGCTACGTGTTTGATGTGGTAAACCTTGACGCGAATAGATCAACGATGTTGGACCTGTCATATTTTTCACTGCAGCTTTCCATGATACAGCCGATTCAACCGCATCACATGGACGCCATACATCCATGTTTGGAATCATGCGCAAAGTAGCTGTTTGCTCAACAGGTTGGTGAGTTGGACCATCTTCACCAAGACCAATTGAATCATGTGTGAACACTTCGATATGACGAACCTTCATCAATGCAGCCATGCGCAATGCGTTGCGTGCATATTCAGAGAACATCAAGAAAGTTGCACCATAAGGTACAAAACCACCATGCAATGAAATCCCGTTGATCATTGCCGCCATGCCAAATTCACGCACGCCGTAATTCACATAGTTGCCATCATCATGGTTGGTAACGGGTTTTGCATCAGGCCATAAGGTTAAGTTTGAGCCAGCCAAGTCGGCAGAACCACCCAACAATTCAGGTGTCAATTTAGCCAAAGCTGCGATGGTGTTTTGTGAAGCTTTACGCGAAGCAATGCTTTCACCTTTGGCATCCACTTCAGCAATAAATGCGTCCATGCCAGCATCCCAATCAGCAGATAATTCATTGTTCAAACGACGTTTTAATTCAGCTGCCTCTGTTGGATATTCAGCCGCATAGGCTTCAAAGCGTGCATCCCAATCACTTTCAGCAGTAGCGCCCGCTTCTTTTGCATCCCAACCAGCATACACATCTTCAGGAATTTCAAACGGCGGATATTTCCAGTCAAGTTCTTGACGAACCAAAGCAATTTCTTCATCACCCAAAGCAGCACCATGACAATCATGTGAACCCGCTTTATTTGGAGAGCCAAAACCAATCACTGTTTTACAGCAAATCATGGTTGGTTTGCCAGTTTCAGCTCGTGCAGTTTCAATAGCCGCTTTGATTTCATCAGCACTATGACCATCTACATTGCGAATCACTTGCCAGCCATAAGCTTCGAAACGACCTGCTGTATCATCAGTGAACCAGCCTTCTACTTCACCATCAATAGAAATGCCGTTGTCATCCCAGAATGCAATCAATTTACCCAAGCCCAATGTACCAGCCAAAGAACATGCTTCATGAGAGATGCCTTCCATCAAACAACCATCACCCAAGAATACATAGGTGTTATGGTCAACAATACTATGACCTGGTTTATTGAATTGAGCCGCCAATGTTTTTTCAGCCAATGCCATGCCCACGCCATTGGTAATACCTTGACCCAATGGACCTGTGGTTGTTTCAACACCCGGTGCATAACCATATTCTGGATGACCCGGTGTGCGTGAATGCAATTGACGGAATTGTTTCAAATCTTCAATGCCTAAGTCATAACCTGTTAGGTGCAATAAAGAATAAATAAGCATAGAGCCATGACCATTGGAAAGAATGAAGCGGTCACGATCAGCCCACTGTGGGTTGGTCGGATTATGTTTCATATAATCATTCCAAAGCACTTCGGCAATATCTGCCATGCCCATTGGCGCACCTGGATGACCAGAGTTTGCTTTTTGTACTGAATCCATTGCCAATGCACGGATAGCATTAGCCAAATGTCTACGATTGCTCATTTAATATACTCCTTGGATAATTTAACTAAAAACTTTAAACGTGTTGGGTGGTTTGAACACGACGAATATTACCGACAGAGCCAGAAAGAACGACAGTATCTGTTGTCATATATTTACCATCAGCATCAACACCAACTTTCACATGATCGACATATTCACCACTGGTTAAGCCAGTCGCAATAAACATGCAATCATCCGATGTTATCAATTCATCACGCGTAATTATGCGTTTCGTATCAATATTTTCTTTCTTACATAATTCGATTTCAAAATCTTTTTGAGGTGCCATGCGACCAAACATTTCTGCACCCATCGCACGAGCAGCACATGCTGTTACGATACCTTCAGGTGTACCACCGACACCAAACAAGGCATCCGAACCTTTGTTTAATACGGCTTGAATAGCCCCGTTAACATCACCATCGGTTGCCAAACGAATCTTAGCACCACAAGCGTAAATTTCTTTCATTAAACCTTGATGGCGAGGTTTATCCAATACAAACACTGTAATTTCTTCAACAGTTTTACCCAAAGCCAAAGCAAGTTGTGCCAAGCGATCTGCAACAGGTGCTTCAGGATCAATTTTGCCTCGTGCAGCTTTTGGATACACTTGTTTTTCCATATAAAAACAAGACCCTGGTCGGAACATCGATCCAGCAGGTGCTGCGGCTAAGGTTACAATAGAACCAGCTGCGTCACGGGCAAACAAATTTGTACCTTCAATCGGATCAACAGCAATATCAACACCGATACCACGACCATCACCGACTTCTTCATTATCATAAAGGGCAGGAGCTTCATCTTTTGCACCTTCGCCAATGACAATAACACCCTTCATCTTTACTTCATTAATACGTGTACGCATGGCATCAACAGCCAGACCATCACCTTCATCTTTTTGTCCTGAGCCTACAAACGGCGCACAAGCTCGTGCAGCAGCTTCGCAAACTTCAACTAGATCAATTTTAAGATCAGCAACTGTATTCATTGATTCTCCTCCCATGATTTTTTAAGAAAAACAACTATTGCAGCGGCACAATAGCGTTGAAAAGACTAAAAAGCGAGCTTGAAACCTTAAAAAATATTCGATGAATTTTATGGTTCACATTTTTCAAAACATGAAAATTCACAAATCTATTTTACGAATCAATATATATTCTGGTGGAGATGCGCGTGTATTTTTTGGTATTTCAATATCATATTCAAATGAATTATCAAGGGTGAGTAACCACTTCTTAATAGATTCTGCCTCATCACGTCCACCAATATGCCCTGTATACGCCAAAATAGAAATGACCCCACCTTGACATAATAAGCTTGTACTTTGCTGCAATGCACAAATCGTAGTATCGGGCATGGTCATCACCGCATGATTCGCTTGCGGCAAATAACCAAGGTTAAAAACAATCGCTCGGATTCGTCCATGATACCTTTTAGAAATTTCAGCTTGCATACATTCATGACCACGATGAATGTATTGGATGGGTGCAATCGATTCATATTGTTCGATACGTTGGCGCGTTTTTTCTAACGCTTCAAGCTGCACATCAAACGTAAAAACCTGTCCCTCAATGCCTACAAGCTGTGCCAAAAACAATGTGTCATGTCCATTGCCAGATGTCGCATCAACCACGCCATCACCAAGCTGCACATATTTTTTTAAGTCATGATGGACACGTTCAGTTAAGCGCATGAATATCTCCGAATATCAACATGTTGAGGCAATGCTTTTTGTTGCTGAATATACTCCATCAATATATCTGCATAATAGGGAATAAGCATTGAACCTTTTGATCCAAAACCATTCAAGATCGCTATCTTGGAGTCCTCAGGATGAACGCCTAAGAAAGGTTGCTTATCCAATGTATTCGGACGAACGCCTGCTTGCTGTTTCATCACCTCAACATGCTCTAACGCAACTGGCATCTGTTTTAAATCAGTGAGCAAGCTCTCTTTGGCATGCGATGTGATTGATTCATTCAAAGGAGGATGACAATTATAGCTTGCACCCAAACGTAAACGTCCATCATGCATAGGCAATAACCAGCGACCACTGTTGATAATATGTTCAGGAAGCTGACTGGATGTTTGAAGATCAAGAATTTCACCTTTAGAAGGCTGAAACGGTAAATATTGAAACCAAGGGTTACATTGCCCTCGCCACCCTTCACAAAAAATAATACGTTGGGCTGAAAGATGCTGCCAACAAATCGAAGTGGATTGACTATCAATTTCATCATAATGTATCGTGGCATGACTTAACATATCACGAGATTCAAACGCTTCATGCAAACAGCGAAGCAAGCTCTGCGTGTCTAAATAAGCGGTATGATGTTGCAAGAGACACTTAGGATGCGCCGTTGCTTCGAGATAATCATCATAATCCACATTGCTCTGCCGCTTTTTCCATGCCATTTCTTCTTTTTGATTGCGTAAATAACGCAACATAGGTTTTTCAAAATAAAAGGATGTATGAAAATATTCTTCTAAGGATTGATAAAAAGACTTCGATGTTTCCAACAATGTTTTGGCATGCTCTTGAAGCACAAGACGTTGCCCTGTTACAGGATTCATTAGCCCAGCAGCAACATGTGAAGCGGACGGTATCTTGGGATCAAAAACGATATGGGTACGGACACCTTGCTGCATCAACTTCCAAGTCAATATACTACCTGCAAGACCGCCCCCTACCACAAGGGTATCAAGCGATTCTTTTTTCATAGTTAGGCAGGTAAGCGAGCTATCAAATCCATTTCAACGTGAGCATTCAAAGGTAAGGCAGCCACAGCAACCGTGGCACGAGCGGGGCGATGTTCACCTAACCAAGCCGCATAAATCGGATTCACACGTGGAAAATCATTCATATCAATCAAAAAAATCGTGACTTTGATAATATCGTTCACACTTGCACCAGATGCTTCTAATACAGCCGATAAGTTTTTCATGACTTGTGTTGCTTGTGCTTCTACGTCCCCTTCAATCATTTGACCTGTTTCAGGAATCAATCCAATTTGACCTGATGCATACAATATACCTTCATGAGCAATCGCTTGGCTATAAGGACCAACTGCTTTGGGTGCGTGTTCAGAGTGAATAATATTCATGATGATTTTCCTCGAATTTTATGAGTTGATTTCAACAAGGTCCGCCGCCCTTTTGCAATCATGCCGCGAACAGTATCCGTAATTTTATGGCTACGAGAAGCTGTAAATTCTTCGTGTCGCCTGCGTTTCACTTTAACCACGCCATCTAGCCAACGAATCTCACGCAATACTCTAGCGAGATGCGTGCGATCACGCACTGAAATAAGCGCCCGAATACGGGTCATTTCGCCTGCTCGCTGATCTAAATTCAAATCATCAATATTGGCTTCGGCGTTAGCAATCACCCCTGTTACCTTAGCCAACATGCCGCGCAAATCTTCCGTGTAAATTTCAATGGCAGTCGGATAAAGACGATCACTATTGCTTTTCCAGTCTACATCCAACCAAGCTTGATTTGGAGCTTGCAGCACATGCGAACAATCACGATAGTGCAATTCCATACCACGTTTTTTAATAATACGCCCCAATACCGCATCACCGGGAATAGGGTAACAGCACGCTGCACCATAATGAACATAGTTGTGCGTATGCAAGGATAAAGATTGTCCTTGTTTACCTTCCATCGCATTGAATAAAGCATCGATATTCAATACACCTTGACCCAACTTCATTTCCAAATCTTCAAGGTTCTGACAACCCAACTCGCCAATTATTTTATCGGATGGGCTATGTGCCATCACCTGTTTGATCATTTTTTGCCCCATTCGACGACTTATATAAGTATCTTGACGACGATAATAATGACGAATGGCTTGGCGAGCTTTGGATGTTTTGACATAACGAAGCCAAGTACGGCTTGGTTCTTGATCAGGACTGGTCAAAATTTCAATTTGATCACCGTTACGCAGCTTGGTTTGTAAATCACCCATAACACCATTGATACGAGCACCGATACAATGATGCCCTAAATCCGTATGTACGGCATACGCAAAATCCAAAGGACGTGCGCCACGGGGAAGAGCATAAATCTCACCATCTCGACTAAAGACATACACTTCTTGCACAAACAAATCGAGCCGCACGCTTTCCATAAATTCACTGGGATTATCAGCTTCTTGTAAAAGTTCCGTCAGTTGTTTAATCCAAAGTAAACGCTGGTGTTCTTCTGGATTGCTGTTTTTATCTTTGTAAAGCCAGTGAGCGGCAATGCCATCTTCAGCATGTTGATGCATCGCTTGACTACGAATTTGCACTTCAATGCGGTGATTCTCAGGGCCAATAACAGACGTGTGTAAGGATTGGTAACCATTGGGTTTTGGCAAGGCAATATAATCTTTAAAACGACCGGGAATAGGGCGGTACAAACCATGAATCACCCCTAAAGCTTGATAGCATGTACTGCTATCATCGACAATCAAACGAAAGGCAACAATATCATAAATCTCATCAAAACTAATTTGTTTATGCTGCATTTTTTCATGTAAACTATACAGGTGTTTCATTCGCCCTTGCACTTGAGCCTGAAAACCTTGACGAGCTACAGCCTCTTGCAACAGATGTTCAATTTTATCTTGCGTATCTTGGAAAAATTCAAGTTTATCTTTTAGTAATTCAACAATATGTTGGTAACTTTCGGGTTCAATATAAGAGAAAGCGATGTCTTCCATCTCTTGTTTGATCCAGTGAATCCCCAAACGATGTGCCAATGGAATATAAAGTTCCCTTGTCTCTTGTGAAACACGTTTAGCTTTTTCTTTTGAAACAAACCCCAGCGTACGCATGTTGTGCATACGGTCTGCAAGCTTCACCAACAACACACGTAAATCTTGTGCTGTCGCAATAATCATTTTACGAAAATTTTCTGCTTTTTTATGATCCGATGATTCAAAATAAAACTGACCAATTTTTGTCATACCATTGACTAGATGGGCAATATCACTACCAAACCGTTCTTCAATATCAGCAAGGGTGATATGCGTATCTTCGACCGTGTCATGCAAAAGCCCTGTTGCAATGGTACTCGTATCAAGGCGTAAATCTGCCAAAATAGATGCGACAGCGAGTGGGTGAGTGATATATAACTCACCCGAACTACGCCGTTGTTCTGCATGAGCTTGCGCAGCAAACACATAAGCACGATTCACCAAGTCAACATCCGCTTTCGGTGCATAACTATGAATTTTTTCAGTAATCTCAAAAATACGACTCATAATGGATTCAATGAATACAAAAATAAAGAATTAAGCCATTAAGGCTTAATCACTTTCAGTTTGAGCTTGTAAACGAGCTGTTTCTTGTGCTCTTAAATCAAAAAGAACTTCCCATGATAGCACACCTTCACCCAATTCACGTAAAGCATGAACAGTCGGTTTGTCGCCTACATCATCCAATAAAATTGGCAAACCTTCCGCCACTTGGCGAGCACGTTGGGTGGCTAAAACAACCATTTCAAAACGATTAGGGTAATAACGAACACAATCTTCAACGGTGACACGAGCCATGAGTCTGACCTCCAGTTTTTGCCGAGCATAACAAAGCGAATATAAATGTCACGATAGAAACAAGCGCTTCAAATCTTTCAAAGCTTGCTCAAAATCATCATTAATAATGCGCTCATGTGCTTCATCGGCATGCGCCATTTCAGCTTCCGCTGCTGCGACCCGTTGAGCAATAATACTTGCATCATCTTGCCCTCGTGTTGTTAAACGATCTTTTAATGCAGCGATGGAAGGCGGTAAGATGAAAATCCTTTGACTATGTGGCATTTTTTTAGCGACTTGAGCTGCGCCTTGCCAGTCAATTTCCAACAACACATCATCACCTTGTTGCAATAAATGTTCGACATCCTTCTGACGTGTACCATAAAAATTACCATGCACTTCAGCCCATTCTAAAAAAGCACCTGCTTTTTGTTGCTGTTGAAATTCGTTGACGGTTAAGAAATGATAATCACGACCATCACATTCGCCCAATCGTGGTGAACGCGTGGTACAAGATATTGATAATTTAAGCTTCGGGCATGATTCAATTAAGGCTTTGCAAAGACTGGATTTTCCTGCACCCGAAGGGCCCGATACAATATACAAACGACTCATGCGACTTGACCAGTAAGTTGTTGATATTTAAGGCTTAAATCATCTTTACTTTCAGGATTATTTGGGTCTTTAGGAATGCAATCAACAGGGCAAATCATCACACATTGCGGTTCATCAAAATGCCCAACACATTCTGTACAAAGTGTTGGATCAATTTCATAAATATCTTCGCCTTCAAAAATCGCGTCATTGGGACATTCAGGTTCACAGACTGCGCAATTAATACAGTCATCGGTAATTTTTAAGGACATTTATTTCTCCCCATCTCTATTTCTCACAAGCTCTTGATCCAACTCACCCGTGTGTAATTGATGCAAATAGTTTTTGAGTGCGAGTGCAACTTTGTCCTGTAGCACATAAAGGGCAATCAAGTTGGGCAGTGCCATACTTAACAACATTAAATCACTGAAATCCAAAATATTTCCAGCACTGGTCACAGAGGCAAGCACAATCACAGCTACAAAAAGGATTCGATAAAGCATGGAAAAACGCTCTCCTAAAAGATACGTCCAACAGCGTTCACCATAATATGACCATGAAATCATGGTACTATAAGCAAAAAGCACCACGGATATGGATAAAATAATAGGAAACCACCCAATCACAGAGCCAAATGCCGCCGATGTTAGTGCTGCCCCCTGACTATCATGAATCAAATGAGCATATTGGGGATCTTGATATACACCTGTAATTACAATGACCAAGGCT
>JAUZQL010000085.1 GCA_030950975.1 Mariprofundaceae bacterium
CTACCTGCAAACTATCTTCATCAAATGACAATGCTGTGACATCATTGATCATACATGCACCCGCCTTCACAGCTGCTTGCATCACGGCTGATTTCCGTGTGTCAATTGATACTGGGCAAGCTGCTTTAGCCAAACCTTCAACCACAGGTATGACGCGTTGCAATTCATCTTCAAGGGAAACAATCTGAGCTCCGGGACGCGTCGATTCACCGCCAACATCAATAATAGTTGCACCCAAACGATGCATATCAATACCTTGTTGAATTGCCTTTTTTACATCCGTAAATCGCCCACCATCTGAAAACGAATCAGGGGTGCAATTTAGCACCCCCATCATCCATGCTGCTTGTCCAGCTTGCCGAAACCAACGACTTCTTTTCAAATCTTGATCCATCAATGCGGTTGATTTGCCTCATGACCCGATGTTTTTTCATCCGTAGCATTTAAATCAATTTTTTCATCTTTATCATCATCACTTGCATGAGGTTCAAGATCAATGTCATTGATATCAGTACGGTTCAATGGCTGTCCTGCTAAAATTTTTGTAATATCATCACCTGAAAGTGTTTCGTATTCTAATGCACCTTTTGCTAAACAATGCAATTGATCCAAATGTTCAGTGAGGATTTTCTTAGCTAAATCATAACCTCTATCAACAAAAGCACGGATTTCAGCATCAATCAAACGAAATGTTTCATCGGAGACATGTTGTTGTTGTGATACCGAGCGACCCAAAAAGACTTCTTGCTCATTCTCAGAATAAAGCAACGGACCTAATTTATCGGACAATCCCCATTCAGTGACCATTTTACGTGCCAAATTTGTTGCCATTTGAATATCACTGGATGCACCCGATGTTACTTTATCATACCCAAAGCACGACCACGAGGGATAATGGTCATTTTATGAATCGGATCCGATGATGGGCAATGAATCGCAACCAAAGCATGACCGCCTTCATGGTATGCCGTGAGTTTTTTCTCATCTTCTGTCATCGCCATCGAACGACGCTCTGTACCCATCATGACTTTATCTTTGGCTTCATCAAAATCAGCCGCCGTTACTTTGTCTCGATTTAAACGAGCAGCATTTAAAGCAGCTTCATTGACAAGATTCGCCAGTTCTGCACCCGAAAATCCTGGTGTTCCACGGGCAATGACTTTGACTTTAACATCTGAAGACAATGGCACTTTTTTCATGTGCACTTTGAGTATTTGCATACGACCTGCTAAATCAGCATTGCCCACAGTAACTTGACGATCAAAACGACCAGGACGTAACAAAGCGGGATCCAACACATCAGGGCGGTTGGTCGCAGCCACAATAATGACACCATCATTGGCTTCAAAACCATCCATTTCCACCAGCATTTGGTTTAGCGTCTGTTCGCGTTCATCATTACCGCCCCCCACACCAGCACCACGATGGCGACCCATCGCATCAATTTCATCTACAAAAACAATACATGGCGCGCTTTTCTTAGCTTGTTCAAACATATCACGTACACGTGAAGCACCTACACCGACAAACATTTCAACAAAGTCTGAACCTGAAATTGAAAAGAATGGGACATCCGCTTCACCCGCAATGGCACGCCCCAATAAGGTTTTACCCGTACCCGGAGGACCTACAAGCAAAACACCTTTAGGAATTTTACCGCCCAAACGAGTAAACTTGGAAGGTTCGCGTAAAAATTCAATCACTTCAGTGACTTCTTGTTTGGCTTCATCACAGCCTGCCACATCTTCAAAAGTTACTTTATTCGCATGTTCAGTGAGCAATTTCGCTTTGCTCTTACCAAAACCCATCGCTCCGCCTTTGCCGCCACCTTGCATTTGACGCATGAAGAAAATCCAGACAGCAATCAACAACAACATAGGGAACCATGAGATTAAAATAGACAATAAAAATGGAACTTCTGTTGGGGCTTTGACATCCACTTCGACTTGATGATCCAATAATGTTTTCACCAAATTAGGATCATTGGGTGTATGTAGGTTAAATGTTTTCATCTCACCCGCTAAATCACGGTATTGACCTGACACCTGATTTTCTCGAATCGTAACTTTTTCAACCATACCTTGATTGACACGATCGATAAATCCAGAATAAGTCATCACTTCAGGTTGCCCATCAGGGGCGCTGAACATGTTAAACACGCTCATCATCGTCAAGCCAAGTACAACCCATAAAAGTACATTTTTTCCCATATTATTCAGCTCCAATTGCTACGAAATAGATCATTCCCCAATCCTATCGAAGGCGTGAGATTGCCGCCCGAACTTGAAGATGCAAGCCTTCACCTTGTCGGGATAAACGACAACCAGACAAATCCAAACCTGCATGCGCCCCTTTTACTCGCCAACATTCAATCAATATCATGTGCCGTCTTCCCAATACTTTCCCCACCCCTAAGGTGATTGCAGCCATACGTTGAATCACTTGAACACGCATCGGTTGAGCTAACTTTTGCCAAGTAGGGAAATCGATCCAACAACCATGTTCTTCTTGATGGATAACCGTCTCTTTCAAGCCTT
>JAUZQL010000086.1 GCA_030950975.1 Mariprofundaceae bacterium
GTGTCTCCTTTAGCAATATGAATATAATTTGCCAATAAATTTGGGCTGCTTGCAAGGTAAGCTACGCCCAAGTTTGATGAAGTATCCAAAGGGATAATCATCGTTTCATCTGTTTGATGGAGAGAAGCTGGAAAACTTTGAAAATCGATAGCATTTAAATCAGGCGTAGCAGCAGACGTATATTCCCAATTTTGAACCTGTTGTTGCCATGTTTTGTTTAAAATATTCAAATCATTCTCCTTTTCTTAAAACATTGATATCGATGAAAATGCTAGCCTGATGGCTGGCTTGTTCGACTTAAATACCATGCGATAACACCTGCTAAAGCACCCAACACATGCACTTGCCAAAGCACAAGAACCCCCATCGGTAAATGAGAGATGGTGATATGTTCAGTTCTGGCATCCAAAAGCAAACGAACCACAAACAAGCCTAACAATCCTGCTGCTAACAAGGTATGCAAGCTGCGCCCCTTTGCGTGTTGCCAAATAAAACAAGCCAGCATCAGCCACATCATGCTAACCAGAGCTGACAAACCACGATAGCACTGCACATTCGGCATCCATACAATCAACCCTATCAATATCAAAGGCATCGCCCAAGCCATGTGTTTCAGTAAACAAGTATCTGTCACATAAGTGCGCAAAATATAGCCTAGAGCCGCAAACATCCCCGTATCCACAAGCAACTGCGACCAAGAAAAATGCGTTACATGCGCACTCCAAAGCCGCCAGCACTGCCCTTGTTCCAAGATTGCCAAGCGATCATACGCCAATAGCTGAATCCAAGCATCTGGAAGTGCCCCGATTAGAACACAACATAAACTTCCTAAAAACCAAAGCCGTATGCAGCCCACTTAATCCTTTGTGAATCGGCGCACAGCGTATAACAAGCCCATCATCATCAGTAACAAGTCCCACGAAAAAGCTCCCCCTCCCAAGTAACTTGAGCTATGACTCACCTGAATATTTTTATCCTTTTTCACGCGTTCTTTAAAGACCTGCAATTCTTTTTCCAAGTTAGGAATCATGGATTGTACTGCCTTAGTATAACCCTCAATTTGAGCCTTACGAGCCTCCTCCCTATAATTCAACAACGTTGAACTGCCTTTTTGCACGCTTATCCCCGGCGCACGAAACAACAATTTATGACTACGAATATCAAACACTGAGGTATCCACCATGGTTCGTGTATCATGTTGATCACCTTTAACCAAATAAGCTCCCACGATGGACCAATATAAAAAAGATAACTTGTTGGGCAATACCTTCGCCAAAAATTGATAGGGTAGCCTCTTTGCCATAGCATGATT
>JAUZQL010000087.1 GCA_030950975.1 Mariprofundaceae bacterium
GGCATCTGAATCAATCGGTAAGACATGATATTTTTCAACCACACTGCGCGTAACTTCACTTTCAGCCATTTCATTAATATTGTATGTATCCAAATCTACGGCAGGCAACCTGAATTTTTTAGCCAGTACATACAGCAATTGTTCTTCAGTAATCACTTCTGTGGCCAATAAAATTTCACCCAAACGCATGCCACGAATTTTTTGTTCTTCCAAGGCAAACTCTAAATCCATGTCTGTAATGAGATTGGCTTCAATAAGAATCTCACCTAGCTTTAATTTTTGGTGTTTTTGAAAATGCAATGCAGATAAAAGATCTTTGGATGAAATAATCTGCTGTTCAACAAATATCGTTCCCAAGGGTTTTTTGGAGTGAATTTGCTCTTTCAAACCTGCTTTCACTTGTGCATGTGTAACCAGCTTTCTTTCCATCAAAATATCGCCTAACTTAATATCTCGATGTCGCTGCACATCCAATGCATGTTTGATATCTTTAGCATTAATTTTGCCTTGATCTTTTAAAACAGTGCCGAGTGCTGGTGTGCCTTTTTTTTGTAATTCCAGTGCTTTTTTTACATCTTGTGGTGAAGCTAAGTTCTCACTAATCAGCAAATCACCTAACTTTTCAGGGTGTTCTTCAAAATGAATGCCATGCCGATAAAAGAAAATACGCTGATACGGTGTAAAGGTATTATTGCTAATGGCAAAGAAACCAGGGGCATGAGGTAAAGCTGGATATGCCTGAACATGAAATGTGTCCGAGTGAATCGTGGTGATTTTCAACTCTTCCAATTTATGCTCTTGATGAGTAAGCACACTTTTTTCAGTGCTGTTTTGGTGTTGACCAATATATACAATATCTTTGGCAGATAATGTTTGCTCAATCATCCGACTGTCTTCGCCTTCTCTAAAGAATTGCAACTCATGCATGGCTGATGAAAAGCCTCGCAAATAACCTTCAAGAGTCTCGCCAGAGGTTAAATTAATACTGACTTTTTGCGATGATGCGGGGATAGGGGAAGATACGACTTTCATGCTAAAACGATGGATAAGCAAAGCACTTCTGTCAAGTTTATACAAAGTCCCTGAAACCCAATAAACTT
Organism: Mariprofundaceae bacterium; assembly: GCA_030950975.1. GTDB lineage: Bacteria > Pseudomonadota > Zetaproteobacteria > Mariprofundales > Mariprofundaceae. Next base: position 1,101 of record JAUZQL010000087.1, read on the forward strand.
AAAAAACCAACAAGCAAATTCAGTATGTTCTGACAAATCACCGACAAGAAAGTCGATGTTCGGTATTTCTATTTCACTTCAAGCATGGTGACATCAAAACCTTCAGGCGTTCCTTGCTTCCAGATCCATCCGTAATAAAGGATGACGGTGAAGATACCCGTAATGGAAGCCATCACATCACTCTGTGTTTGAAACCAAGCCAATCCGCCAACCATCATAAAAAGAATCATGGGCATTGCATACAAACGAAAGGCTGTTTTCAATAACAATCCATCGGCGACTTCAATGACGACTTCATCATCAACACGTGCGTTCAATGTATTCTGAATACGCAGCGAAAGGATCCGTCCATGACCTGAACCTTCTTTCCAAGAACCTAAGGTACTACAAGAGGCTTTGCCTGCACAACTGCCACAAGATGAGGCACGCTCACTGAT
>JAUZQL010000088.1 GCA_030950975.1 Mariprofundaceae bacterium
AAGCCTCAGGGAAACCTGTGGTGGTTTCGATGGGAAGTCTGGCAGCATCGGGTGGTTATTGGATTGCTGCGGGAGCCGATGAAATTGTTGCTCAACCCACAACGTTGACAGGTTCTATTGGTGTGTTTGGCGTGATTCCAAATATCACGAGAACATTGGAAAAATTAGGTATCCATACGGATGGTATTGGCACGACGAAAATAGCGGGTTCGATGCGAATAGATCGCCCTTTATCAGCTGAAATGAGTGCCTTGATTCAAATGGGTGTGGATCATACCTACCAGCGTTTTATTCATTTGGTGGCAAAAGGTCGGGATATGGATGAAGCAAAAGTGAGAAAAATTGCCGAAGGGCATGTTTGGAGCGGTGTGGATGCCAAACGTTTGGGTTTGGTTGATGTGTTGGGTGATTTACCTGATGCGATTGCGATTGCTGCCAAGCGTGCAGGTGTTGCCAATGATTATCATGTAACACCCATTCAATCGCCTTTGACTTGGCCTGATAGATTGGCACAAGAATTTTTTGGCGAGGCGGATGCAAGCTTGGCTTGGCAACATATCGGACGTGTGATGGGCGTGACTTCAGCTCAAGCTTGGTGGCAATTACCGATGGTAAAACAGTGGCTCGCACCGTTGGAAATGTTTAGCAAAATGAATGACCCTCAACATGTTTATGTGTACAGTGATGTGGGTAAAGCGTATTAAGGAATGGTATGCACATGGGTGAAAAAGAAGATTTATGCGAGGGCTAACAAATGAGTTTAAAAACCAATAAGAATCAACTGGTGATGACTGCCGTACAAGGTGGTGTTGCAGCAGCTCAACAATGGGCACCCTTTGAAGTCGGTAGCAATGGCGAAATTTTTTCATGGCCGTCCACAGGTGGGATTACCTACAACGTTAAAATTGGTGATTCTGTTTTTGATTGGGCAGGTGAACATATTGAACCGGGTGTTTCCAGTACCTTGGATCACAAAAGTGCCAAACGTGCATCAGGCTATCAGTTTATGTCTTGCTGTGGCAATCAGGTACGTGTGATTTCAGGCGATGCCAAAGGAGAGATTGGCACGGTGCTCGGGCATCATGGTGGCGTGGATCATTTGATGCTGGATTTTCCTGATAGCACCCTCGAAAAATTAAACTGTGATGATAAATTCTTGGTCAAAGGTCATGGGCAAGGTTTGAAATTAATCGATCATGAGGATGTCTATATTTACAATCTTGATCCTTTTCTTTTGGAGCAATGGGGATTAAATGAACGTGACGATGGCAAGATTGAAGTGCCAGTGCATGTGATTGTGCCTGAATATGCGATGGGTAGTGGTATTGGATCATTATCCGTCACCACAGGTGATTATGATATTTTATGCCATGATGAGACAATGGTGAAAGAGCATGGATTGAATCAACTTCGTTTTGGTGATTTTGTTGCCGTGTTGGATCATGATAACCGTTATGGTCGAACGTATCGTAAAGGCTCCATTACCATTGGTGTGGTCATTCATTCGGATTCACCATTGGCAGGGCATGGTCCGGGGATGATGACATTGATGACGTGCGCCACTGATAAACTTGTCCCTATCCTTTCTGAACATGCCAATTTAGGTGCTATTCGATCGATTGGTCGCTTTGTATAAACTTTTTTTGATGATGTTGACATCTGTTTGGACTATATCAGCTCAAGCAGATGTGTATCAATGGACGGATACAGAAGGTCAGGTTCATTTTTCAGATACACCCCATATTGGGGCTAAAAAACATGATGTTCAGCCGCTTCATGGCATTGAAAATCCAAGTTTTAACATGGCAAAACAGGTTTTAACCTTACCTTATCAAGATGTTCATGGTTCGATGGTGGTCAAAGCACGCATCAACCATGTTCCTATGTCCTTTATCTTGGATACAGGCGCAACATTGATGGTGCTTTCTCCAAACATGGCGAAACAAGCCCATATTGACATACATAATCATAAACAAATCATATTACAAACCGCCAATGGTTTGGTTCGTGTACCCCAAATCACGATTGATAGTGTCGAAGTGGGTACTTGGAAACAACACCATGTTCAGGCGGCTATTCAAACAGTATCATCGCAGAAAAACATCGGTTTATTGGGCATGAGTTTTTTAAAAGCTTATCGCATGAGCATCGACCATCAACGTCATATCATTCTTTTGGAGGCAATATAAATGTCTGAAACATTACATGTTGCATGTGTGCAAATGTCATCATCAGATTCGCTGGCACGTAATTTAAGTCTAGCATCCCATTATATACGGCAAGCCGCAAACACTGGTGCCGAATTGATTCTTTTACCTGAAAATTTTTCTTGGATGGGCGAACAAGGTGCAACATTTAATCCAGAATCTATCCATGTGGTGACCTACTTCTTAGGTGAATGTGCCAAAAATTATCATATGTGGATTGTCGCTGGTTCGATACTTTGGACGGATAATGTCAATGAAAAGCCCTTTAATCGTAGCTTGATCATCAATCCACAAGGTGAAATTTGCGATTATTATGATAAAATTCATTTGTTTGAGGCTGTTCTCGGACATGAGTCATGGAAGGAATCTAATCATATTCAAGCAGGCAAAAAACCAACGATATGTGATGTAACTGATGACTGGCGTGTTGGTTTATCCATTTGTTATGACCTTCGTTTCCCTCATCTTTATCAGTTTTATGCCAATCATGGCTGTAATATTTTGACAGTCCCAGCCGCTTTCACTGAAGAAACAGGTCAAGCCCATTGGCAAGTATTATTACAAGCGAGAGCCATTGAAAATCAATGTTATGTATTGGCTGCGGCTCAAATTGGTGAACATGTTGATGGTCGCCACACTTATGGACACAGTATGATCATTGATCCTTGGGGCAATATCATGGCACTTCAAGAAGATGGCGAAGGCGTGATTCATGCTGAATTATCTTTGGATTTTATCGATCGTGTGAATAAAAAATTACCCATGACCAAAGCAGGAGCAAAGCAATGAGTGCGCACTACACACCAACACGTGAAACATTGCGCGCACATCGGCAAATATTTTGGGATGCATGGCAAAAAGCACAGGCTGATTTACCCTTGAATGCGCTTGAAGTGCGTATTGCACGGGTCATTCGTATGCACCCAGAATACCACCCTTATTTTGAAGATATGGAAGACTTTTTAGAGCGTGATTTTCAAATCGATGATGGGATGAATCCTTACCTTCATTTATCGCTTCATTTGGCTTTAGAAGAACAAGCTGCCAGCAAACAACCACCAGAAATGGGGCAAGCATTGATACATATGGTGTCTGTTAAGAAAATGGATCGCCATGATGCCTTGCATAAAATATTGGATATCTTGGCGGAAGTGATTCATCAATCTCAACGCTTAGGAGAGGAGCCAAATCACCAGCTTTATACCGCCCAACTTAAGGATTTAACACGCCTATGATTCGCAATATCATGATTACACTTTTGTTCTTTTTTGGTCCCGCTTTATTGATGATTTTATTACGCAATATTTTTTTATTTTGGCGTTTTCGACGCAGCTTAAAGCATCAACGTCCAGATGTGATTAATATTACCCCCAATCAATATCAAAAAACATCGCCATCACGGTTTTTTTTAGCCAGTGCTATCATTGTTGGACTTATTTGTACTTTTTTAGCTTGGTCTCAGGTGCATCGCTTACCACCTCATGACGGTTTGCAATATGTCCCTGCCCATATCAATCAACATGGCGAACTTGTTGATGGGGCGTATGTTTCAAAACCTTGATACAGGTGATTAATGGTGTCGCAAAGGAGTGTCCGACATGATTTGCAACTGAATCCCTGTCATATCTCCCGTATGTCCTGATTTCAACGGGAAGCGTGGGATAATACGTGATACAGATAAGCCTCTTTTCACCAAAAAATATTCAATTTGCCGTTGGGTTTGGCGAATCCGTTGTAACATTGCTTCATCCAAAAGGCTTTGTCCCAACATCGGATTCAACACCACATACCAATCCTGATGACTCTCCAACGCATGAAACACTTTACGCAAGCGCACCCGTTCATTGTATTTAAAACTATCTCGCTGAAGTGCACGCAAACGAATCGCAACTTCATGATGGATAACAACCATAGGCTTATCATCTGATATGGTTTGTTGGCTCTTTTCCAAGCAATCCGCAAGCAATAGATTACCCAATACGCTCATCTGAAAACCTTGTTCTAAGTTGAGGTGATCAAAGTTCTTTTTAATGGTGATTGAGCCTTGCGGTGCAATACGCTGAAATAATGCGTGTGGAGCATAGCCTGTTAAGTTTTCAAAACGTGAATTTGAAATCAAACCTTGTTCCAACTTTCCATGTTGCAAATTCGCATAAAAATCACCTGCATAAGATGTGTATGGTTCTGTATATGGTTCATTCTGTGGATGAATATTCATATCTAAGGAAATACGCCCTTGAGTAAAACTTGGCAATCCTGAAAGGTGTAACCAATCTTTGGCAACAAAGGGTAAGGCATTTTTTAGATGAATGCTTGCATCAAACCACGGTTGAGGTAACCAAGGCGACCATTGACCTTGCCATTGAAAAATCCCTTCTCCGATATG
>JAUZQL010000089.1 GCA_030950975.1 Mariprofundaceae bacterium
TTCATGATGTTGCCTTTATGCACCAATGTAACGAATTTTAGTTCGTTTTTAATGGCATATTGAATGGCAGCACGAACCAAGCGTTTTGTGCCTTCACTGGAAACAGGCTTAATGCCAATGCCTGATGATTCAGGGAAGCGAATCTTGGTCACACCCATTTCATTTTGTAGAAAATCAATGACTTTCTTAACGTCATCTGAACCCGCAGGCCATTCAATACCTGCATAAATATCTTCAGTGTTTTCACGGAAAATAGTTATATTCACATCTTGAGGGCGTTTTACAGGTGAAGGTACACCCTCAAAATATTTTACAGGCCGTAAGCAGGTGTACAAATCTAGTTTTTGACGCAATGCGACATTAAGCGATGTAAATCCTTCACCAATCGGTGTCGTCAAAGGGCCTTTTAAACCAATCAGGTATTCATTGAATGCCGCCAAGGTTTCATCAGGTAACCAAGCATCATCGCTTTGTCCATAAAGATTCCATGCTTTTTCACCAGCAAACACTTCCATCCAAGCTAGCTTTCGCTCACCTGCATACGCTTTTTCTACAGCTGCATCCAACATTTTGCGTGTCGCAGCCCAAATATCAGGGCCAATGCCATCACCTTCAATAAATGTCACAATCGGTTGATTGGGAACATGGAGAGCGCCATCATCACCCATAGTTATTTTTTCGCCCGATTCGGGAAGTGTAATATGATCAAATGACATAATTAGAACCTCTTTAGGATATATTTGTAGTTATGGATAAAAAAAATAGCTACATGGATGTGTGTGTTTTTTGTAACATTCTTACGGCACGTTGTGCATCATGCTTGGCTTTTAAAGCCTGAATCCGAGCATGTTGATAACGTTTCTTTTGAAGGGCTTGCACGGCTTCTTTCAGGGCTGTTTCGGCACTTTTCAATGCAGGTAGCGAAGCATCGGATGGCTACATTAATTGATGAGCCATCTGAACAGATGAGCGGGCAGCAGCCATTTCTTGAATGGGAGGTTTGGTAGCACACGCCACCAAACCCAAACTTATCAGAAAAATAAACCATAGATTCATGGCTTAATTATTCTTTTCTGTTTCTTAACTGTCAATCACTGGTGACATCACTCACGGTACGACGTTTACGCAAACCAAGCTCTTTCCACTGCATATCAC
>JAUZQL010000009.1 GCA_030950975.1 Mariprofundaceae bacterium
CGACCATTTTAATTAATTTACGGATTTCAGTAAGGTTCAAGTTATACTCCTTGTGGTATTCATTTGTTGTACAAGACCACGCAATGCCAAGTGATAAGAGCTGGCACCAAAACCAGCAATCACACCCAATGCAATGTCTGAAAGTCTTGATGTATGACGAAATGCTTCTCGTGCATGGACATTCGATAAATGCACTTCAATAAACGGGATTTGCACACCCAATAGCGCATCACGCAACGCAATACTGGTGTGTGTGTAAGCGGCAGGATTAATCACAATACCATCCACTTCATCCAAACGTGCTTGATGAATCGCATCCACCAAAACACCTTCATGATTGCTTTGGAAACATTGCACATTGACACCCAATGTAATGCCTAAAGCTTGTAAGGACTGATTGATATCATCCAGTGATTCGGAACCGTATGTTTCAGGTTCACGCATCCCTAAAAGATTCAAATTCGGGCCATGTAATATAAGTATCTTTCGCTGCAGCATGCATTCTCCATGTATGTTTTCCCTACTTGGGAGAAACCACGCTTGATGATAGCGTGCGGCTCACACTAAGTTCGAGATAAATAGGGTCAAATGAAAAAAGTCTTGTTTTGAGCTTTTTTATCCAATAAATAGCTCTTATGACTTAAAATGATTCAAAAAAGGCATGGTTTTATGCAAATTTTATTAAATGGTGACACCACTTCAACCAACGCAACAACATTGGGCGAGCTTGTCATCGAACTAGGCTTGGAAGAACGTATGATTGCTATAGAACGTAACCTTGAGGTCGTTCCTAAAAGTCAATATAAGGACACACGCTTGTGTGACAATGACCGCATCGAATTGGTGCATATGATAGGTGGAGGATGACGATGACAGATGATGTTTTCAAAGTAGGAACATACGAATTTAAATCTCGCTTGATTGTCGGTTCTGGGAAATACAAAAGCTTTCAAGCAACCAAGGATGCCACCGAAGCATCCGAAGCTGAGATGATTACCGTGGCTGTTCGACGTGTAAATATCACCGATATGGGCAAGGAAAATTTGCTCGATTACATTGACCCCAAAGAATATACGATTTTACCGAACACTGCGGGCTGTTTTAATGCTGAAGATGCCGTGCGAACCTTACGCTTGGCGCGTGAAGCAGGTGGTTGGGATTTGGTAAAATTGGAAGTATTGGGTGATACAGAAACACTTTACCCCAATGTTGTTGAAACCATTAAAGCCGCAGAAACATTGGTCAACGATGGGTTTCAAGTCATGGTTTATACCAATGATGACCCTATTGTTGCACGAACGTTAGAAGAAATCGGTTGTGTGGCTGTCATGCCATTGGGCAACCCGATTGGTTCAGGGCGTGGTTTGGCGAATCCCTTTAATATTCGTGTGATTAAACAACGCGCCCATGTGCCGATTGTTGTTGATGCAGGTATTGGTACAGCTTCGGATGCTGCTAAAGCGATGGAGTTGGGTGCGGATGCAGCCTTGATTAACACCGCTATTGCTGAAGCTAAACATGAATGTTTGATGGCAAAAGCCATGCGTGATGCGATTCGTGCAGGTCGCCAAGCTTATCTGGCTGGACGTATGTCAAAACGTGCCTTTGCATCAGCATCATCGCCAACTGAAGGTTATATTTGGGATTAAATAACTGATCTTACGCAGATCGTCATTTGCAAGTCACCCCAATAAACTCTGTCATCCCCAAGTAAGCATCTTACACTATATCGAAAGTGAGAAAGATGATTATGCTAGGAGCACCCAATCTTGGCTCTGTCAGTGGGCTGGTCTTTTATATCAATGTTTCATGAAGTTTCATGAATTTGTCAACTAAACGATGTGTAGATACCTATGGTGTTCATGACTCTGGAGATACGGCTTTAGCTGCGCTGAATAAAGTATCAGGGCGTGGCTAAAGCCATACTTCCTTAAGCATAGAATGACCGTTTTTCGCCAGAGTGCGTAACATCAGAAACCAATGAAATAGATTTTTCACATGCTCTTTTTAAGCTACATTTAAGAATCTATTGATGTGGAAATGAAGAGGATAAAAAAAATTTATTTAAATTTAATATATATTCTTGAGTTAGCATCAAAAGTTGGCATCATGGCGACCTGATTTTTATTTAGGTTAAATTTTTTTAATGCTGGGAGGCTTATCGTTATGTGGGAAATTATTGAAGGCACTATAGATTATACAACAACTGATGTACTTAAGATGTATGCCGTAATTGCGGCTACAGCACTTGTCATTGTACTTTTTATGTTTAAAACTGCATGCAGTAAAGACGATTAATTTAAAAAATGATCGCAATCAATAGGAGGGTTTAGGATGAAACGTTTAATGCTAATAAGTGCAGCCATGTTATTGGGTGCAAGCTGGATGGCTCCGAGTGCTATGGCGGAAGAGTCATTAGGCAATCCAGAAAATGGTCGCGTCATTTTTGAAAATGGCGTGGGTGATAATGTTCCAGCATGTGCTGGCTGTCATGGTGCAGGTGGTTTAGGTGCAGATGATATGGGTACGCCACGCTTGGCTTATCAAGTACAAAAATATATTTGGAAACAGTTGGAAGATTTTGCTTCCGATAAGCGCATGGATAATACCATGTATCAGATGAATGATATTGCTAAAGCCTTGAGTGAAGAACAACGTCGTGATGTTGCTGCTTATGTTCATAGTCTTAGAACACCATTTTTAGGATCTGACTTGGATCAAATGATTAAAGATGGTGAAGAAATTGGGACTGCTTATAAAGGTCAAATTATTGTTGAACATGGTGTTCCTTCTCGAGGTATTTCTGCATGTATGAGTTGCCACGGTTTTCATGGTCGCTCTGCTGGCAATATGTTCCCTGCCATTGGCGGACAACGTTATGTTTATTTGAAACATGAACTTGAAGCGTTCCGTGCAGGTCATGATACACCGTCATCTGAAGATGATGCTTCTCGTGATAATGATCCTATGGCTATCATGCGTAATATTGCTACTCATTTAACAGATGATGATATTGTGAATATTGCAGCATTCTTAACATCGACAAAATCGGTTACTGTTGGTAACCCTGGCGCACCTCGTCGTTAATTATTCGGCTTAGATTGTTAAATTAGAACCTAAAAGGGAGGCTTTTTGCCTCCCTTTTTTTATGTTGATACATGCTATGAAACGATGATAAGGATGATTCATGATTTTACGATATATATTGCTATTGATGATATGCATGATGGCATCTTGTACTTCAATGGAAGCACCTCAAACACCAGCAACAACCATTGAACAGTTATTGGGTACTTGGAAGAATGCTTCCCAAACTGCAAGCCTTCATTTTTATAAGGATGAAACGGTCAAACTTCTATTCCCCAAGCGTCAACCACCAGTGAAAATGATTTCCAGTTATCAAATGATTAAAGAACAAAATATTGGTGTTGCTTTGGGTGGTGTTTGGACAGGCCCTATGATTATAAATATTAGTCAAATACAACAAGGTATCCTTACGGCTTCATTTCCAGATGAGGAACCCATAAGCTTTCATCGAGTTAATTAGTCATACAATTTCAGTTTAACCCTAACGTATAGACGTTTTTTGAATCCAGTGTCAAATCGAGAAGCACGTAACATGTGTTTATAATGAAACGTGCTACTCAATCATTCCAATAAAGTTACAACTTTAACAATGATACAAATTCACGATGTAAAAGAGCATTGGCACATAGCACATCACCTTTTTCAACATCGACACTTGCACCATCCAAGTCAGTGATAATGCCACCTGCTTCTTGAACCAATAAAATACCAGCGGCAATATCCCAAGCACATAAGCCACCTTCCCAATACGCATCCAAACGACCCGCTGCGACATAAGCCAAATCCAACGCGGCAGAACCACCACGGCGATAACCTTCGGCTGAACGCATGCACACATCCATACGTTTTTGAAAGCTATTGATCAATTCTTTACGGCGATAAGGTGGCATACCCGAAGCAAAAATAGCATGACCAACTTGATTGGCATCCGAAACACGCAAGCGGCGGCGATTTAAAAAGGCACCATTACCCCGTTTGGCTTCAAAGGTTTCATCTTTAATAGGGTCATGTACGACAGCTAAAAAAGGTTTGCCATCTTTCCATGCTGAAATAGAGACTGCAAAATGTGGGTAACCATGAATAAAATTGGTCGTACCATCCAAAGGATCAATATACCACTGCATGGATGCTGAGGGATTTATCCGTGCTGATTCTTCAGCGACAATGCCATGATCAGGATAATGACGACGAATTTCATTCAAAATAAGGCTTTCTGCCTTACGATCTACTTCCGTTACAAAATCACGGTCATGTTTCTCTTGAACCTTTAAATCGCCTCGTTCATCAAAACTCCGTGCAATCAAATCTCCAGCCTTGCGGGCAGCGCGTACAGCAACAAACAACATGTGAATACTCCAAGCTCGGATATAACCGAACGGCGCAGTATAGTCACAACATCGCAAAAATCATCACAGTCACTTTTATAAATCATGAACTTCTTCTTCTTTTTCCTTAGAAAACGCTGATTGGTTTTTGTTAATCATCGCAATTAAAATAATCGAATAAATGAATGTAGACAATAAAATCACGCCGATCACCACAGCTTTAAACATTTCCAAATGTTCAAATGATGCAGGAATCATCATCAACATCACAATGGATAAACCACCTTTAATGCCTGCAAACGTTAAAACACCCCACCAACGAAAATTCACATTGGTCATTTTATCTGTGTGGTTGCTTACCCATGCAAACAAACCCATCATCACACCACGAATCACTGTAGTGGCTAAAAACATCACTAAAATTTCAGTTTTATAGTGCCATAAAAGCGATAAATCAATGACTTCTGCCATCGCCACAAAAAGCATGGTATTGGCAACCAATGCCAGTAATTGAACATCTTCTTTGGTTCTAAGATGCCGATCACGTTCTTCCACAGACATTTTTATTTTAGCAATGGCTGACGCAATCACATTGCTCGATGTCGGTTTTTTTTCTAAGACTTCTTCAACTTGTTCAATGTGTTCATTATCAACTTCAATGGCTTGCATCATGATATGATTGACTGTAATCGTGGCAAAAATACACGTCAAAATACCTGATAAATGCATATGTGAATGCATACCAATCATGTTCAAGAGGGTGTAAAAATGTTCTGAAATTTCAAAAGAACCATAACCCACGATTAACAATACCATCATTTCGGCAGTACGGTTGGTTGTTGTTTTCATCAGTAAAAGCGCTAAATAACCAAAGGCAACACCCAAAAAAGCTGATCCCAACACCACCAAGAGGCTGACTTCTGTGATATACCCTGTCGTAATCTCGCCACCTTCCAAAGCATAAAGACCAATAAATACAAACACACTCACTGCCGTAGCATCATTAAACAGGCTTTCCCCTTCACACAAAATCTTCAACTGGTGGGGCAATTCAAACTTAGAGAAAATACTCACCACCGATACAGGGTCAGTCGCCAAGACCATCGCAAAAAGAACAATAATTGCAGCAGTCGAAAGGTGGTATTCACTGAATAATGTGTTGCCCACCAAAAGTGCCGCCACTACCGATAAAGATACCGCCACCACAGCCAATGCAAAGAGACTTATGCCATGTTGCTTAAGATCACTCACGCTTAATTCAAGTGAGTCCGATATCAATAAAACAGGCAATAAAAACAAAACCAAAACGGCAAAATGTTTGGCATCACCCGTCAGCATAAATTCTTCACCTAAAAAAGCATGAAATAAAAAGGATAAAGCGATTAAACCGAGTGGGGAAGGTATTTTAAGTTTATCTTCTAATTGTAACGCCAAATAGAGAATACCTGCAATAGCAAGAAGTGTTATAATCATATAAATCCTTTTGAATATGAAAGAGTTTGAAGCTTACCAAGCAAAAGAAATACCAAGTGCTAAATGCCAAAAATAAGTTCGCCAAGTACAATAACGGTCATTTCCAAAGTGATATGGTCGCTTTTGTCAAATAGATGCGCCATATCTTGCCCACCATCACCCATACTGACAACCTTGCCTCATGAATGTTTCTACTGACCCTACTGTTGTCTTTGTCATCGCTGTTCTCATTGGTATTTCATCGCAACTTGCATCTGAACGTATGCGCATGCCGCCTATTTTTTTATGGTTGATTGCAGGCATGTTATTAGGTCCATTTGGCTTACACCTCATTCAAATTGAAAGTGTTGAACCCGCTTTACATACCTTGGTTGAACTTGGACTCGCCATTATTTTGTTTGAAGGCGGTATGCATCTCAATTTAAAAGCCTTACATGAACACCGCTCTGTGGTCGCAAGATTAGTGATTTTGGGTCCTGTTTTTACCATTCTTATTGGCAGTGTTGCCGCCCATACACTGACAGGTTTATCATGGTCTTTGTCCATTTTATTTGGTGCGATTGTGTCGATTGGTGGCCCCACAGTCATTACACCGATTATTCGCCAAGTACGTTTGGATCGCAATATTCGACATGTTTTGACAAGTGAAGCGATGCTTGTCGATGCGGTTGGGGCAATTCTCGCTATTGTTGCCTTACAATGGGCGCTTTCGACAGAAACCAGTCATTGGATGATTATTCAACATATCATGGAAAAAATTGGTGTTGGTAGTTTGATTGGTGCCTTGGGCGGGTGGTTACTTTCGCGTGCTTTATTACTGAATATTTCCAATCAACTAGAAATGCGCACTATTTTTACCTTGGCATGTGCATGGGGTATTTTTGTATTTGCCAATGCTTTGAGTGAACAAGCAGGTTTGATGGCTGTACTGGTTGCTGGTGCAATCATGCAACGCATGAAGATTCCTGATTTTCAAAACCTTAGACATTTCAAAGGTAGTTTATCTGTATTGCTGATTTCTGTGTTGTTTGTGTTGTTAGCTGCACAACTGGATTTATCACTATTAAGTCATAATTTATGGCAAAGTGCGGTTATTTTTCTACTTTTGGCAGGCATTGCCCGACCCGTTGCCACTTGGTGTTCAGGCTTTCGATCAACACTCACCACACCCCAAATTCATTTCATTGCCTTGATGGCACCACGCGGTGTTGTCGTCGCTGCTATTGCCTCGTTATTTAGCTTATTATTACAATCCGAAGGTATTCCACAAACAGAGTTACTTTCGTCCTTAATTTTCAGCATCATTATTTTATCTGTTTTTGTGTATGGTTTTTTAGCTAGACCATTGAGCCGTTGCTTGCATGTCGATGCGGGAGATGAACGTAGCGTTATTATCATTGGCGGCGGACAAATGGGCGCAGAACTAGGGCGTGCCTTAGGCAATGATCGTGAAGTTCGTTTTCTCGATACCAATGGTGAAATCATCAAACATCTACAACGTGGCGGCTTTAAAGCTGTGCAAGGCAATGCCTTAGATCCACTTTATCTTGAAATTCTACATGCTGAAGAAGTCAAAGCTGTGATTGTCATGACAGCTTCGACCGATCATAATTTATTGATTGCTTCACTTGCCAAAGAGCAATTTCATGTGCCAAATGTTTATGTGGCATTACAAGAGGAGCATGAAGGAAAACATCGTGATTTGATTCATAAACTTCAAGCTCGCCGTCTTTTTGCCAAACCTTACACCGCGACCTATTGGCATGATCAAGCCTTTCGTAAACGTCTTGTGCATGAAATTCGTTATGTGAACAAAGATTCGCTATTGATTGGTGCATTGCTATCCGAGGTGCGCATCCCACATGGTGTTCAACCTTTATCGATTGTTCGTGATGGGATAAGTCTCATTCCACATGATGATATTCGTCTTGAAGAAGGTGATGAAATGTTATTGCTGTTGCGTCCTGAACGTATTCAAGAAGGTCAATCGTTGATTTTACCACCTGCCAGTGATCACAGCATGGATCATTTCAAGAACAAAGTACCATAACTTTCGATGTCGCCCCAAACCTACCGAACACGCTTTGCACCCAGTCCCACAGGTTTTTTACATGTTGGTCATGCTTATGCGGTCATGCAATTGGAGCAGTGGGCAACAAAACATGATGGTGACATTTTATTACGCATTGAAGATATTGACGCAACACGTTGCCGCCCTCAATGGATTCCAGCTATTCAGCAAGACTTAAAACATCTTGGTTTTGAATGGCACGGTGACATTCGTCAGCAAAGCCAACACCTCAAAGCTTATCAACAAGCGATTCAACACTTGCGTGATATGGATGTGATTTACCCTTGTTTTTGTACACGAAAAAAAATAAAACACGCCTTACAAAGCCAAATCAAAACCCAAACACAAACGTCATCGATAGATTTGTTTGATGCGTATCCTCAAACATGTCGCCATTTGAACACACAAGAGCAACAAAAACGGATGTCATCGGAAAGGTTTTCATGGCGTTTAAACTGTGCAAAAGCAGCCAATATTATCCATCAACCTATCCAGTGGACTGAACAAACAAAGATACATACGGTGAAGATTCAGCATATCGGTGATGTGATTTTGGCAAGGAAAGATATTGGGACGAGTTATCATATTGCAGTCGTCGTTGATGATGCGATACAAGGTATAACGCATGTCATTCGAGGTGAGGATTTATCCAGTAGTACGCCCATTCATGTCTTATTACAAAAGCTTCTGGGCTTGCCCACACCCATCTATCAGCACCATGCACTTTTATGTCATCTCGATGGTCAACGCTTGGCAAAAAGTCAGCAATCCATTCATTTAAGAGACTTGTTTGAAGTGGGTCTTTCCAGTCAATCGTTGCGTGATTTTTTACATCATTGTGATGGTGTTTGGGGCTTCCCTGCCGATACTTCCGCCAAGTATATTGCGCAGCAACTTGGCAGTTAGCCTTTCATCCACCAAGATGCGCCATAATTTTACGGTTGAACTTTTAGCATTCAGTTCAACCCTGTGAGGATGTTTTCTTGGCTACGATTCTTGATCTAATTGGTAACACGCCCTTGGTAGAGCTTAAAAATATGACAAAGCATTTACCTGATAATATTCATATTTATGCCAAGCTAGAACGTTTTAACCCTGGTGGTTCTGTTAAAGATCGACCTGCATTGTGTATGATTCAAGATGGTATTGATTCAGGGAAATTGACCCCAGATAAAACTATTTTGGATTCGACCTCTGGCAATACAGGCATTGCTTTGGCAATGATTGGTGCTGTATTGAATTACAAGGTGCGTTTGGTGATGCCCGGTAATGTATCGGATGAGCGCAAACGTATTTGCCGTGCTTATGGTGCGGATTTAATTTTCTCTGACCCATTGGAAGGTTCGGATGGTGCAATTTTAGAAGCACGCCGTATTTATGAAGCCGATTCCGATCGTTATTTCAAACCCGATCAATACAATAATCCTGCCAATCCACGTGCCCATGAAGAAAGTACAGGACCTGAAATTTGGCGAGATACAGATGGAACAGTCACCCATTTCATTGCTTCTTTGGGTACATCGGGAACCTTAGTCGGCACAGGTCGATTCTTAAAACGAAGCAATCCTGACATTCAAATTATCGCTGCTGAACCTGATTCACCTTTTCATGGTATTGAAGGCTTAAAACATATTGAATCGAGTATTGTCCCCAGTATTTATGATGCATCCGTGCATGATCAGAAAATCCCTATTAGTACCGAAGAAGCCTATGATTTTACCCAACAACTTGCTTTACAAGAAGGGCTTTTATGTGGGCAATCGTGTGGTTGTGCGATGGCAGCCGCATTAAAAGTCGCTGAGACGATGATGAAACAAGGTCAAGCTGCCAATATTGTCGCAATCTTCCCTGATAGTGGTGAAAAATACCTCACCACTGCCGTTTTTTCAGGTAACCATATGATGGATGGTGCAGGTATTTGACACGCTTCTTATTTTTTTGATGATGCAAAGAAAATAACGCTTGGAGATTAAAAAATGAGTATTGAAGAAACGTTACAAGCACGCAGTGAATCTAAATGTGAATTATGCGCAGCAACAGAGTCATTAAGTGTTTACGAAGTGCCTGCTAGCCCAGATACAACAGCGGATCAATGTGTCTTGCTATGCGCAACATGCCAAGAACAAATCGAAGATGCTACGAAAGTTGATGCGAATCATTGGCGTTGTTTGAATGATAGCATGTGGAGCCAAGTACCTGCGGTACAAGTCATGGCATTTCGCATGTTGAATCGTTTGCGTGGCGAAGGTTGGCCACAAGATTTATTGGATATGATGTATTTGGAAGATGATGTCAAAGCTTGGGCTGAAGCAGGTCTTGAAACTGAATCTTCTGATGAAGCAGTCGTCCACCGTGATAGCAATGGTGCTATTCTTGCCAATGGTGACACCGTGATTGTCATCAAAGATTTGAAAGTATCTGGTGGTGGATTTACGGCTAAACGTGGTACTGCAATACGGAATATTCGTTTGGTTGCTGATAATCCTCTTCACATTGAAGGTCGTGTGAATGGTCAACAGCTTGTTTTATTAACGGAGTTTATGAAAAAAGCATAAGCCATCGAAGTTTTAGAAGATAAAAAAATCCCCCCAAACCTAAAAAGTTTGAGGGGATTTTTTTATTGTAACACAAAACATAATTATTTTTTCTTGGGAGCAACAGGCGTTTTGCGTGGATCTCTAAAGCCAAGACCTTTGTTATCCTCAAAACCAACTGTACCCATAAAAAAGTATGCGAAAGCATAGATGAAGACTGATAAAAACATCACAAAATAGGTAATGATAATAAAAATACCTTGATCCACATCCATCACTATACGAATATCATCATTGTTTTTTTGTATGCTTTTCATGGTAAATGTTTCAGCTTGAATCCGTAGGTTTTTCCCCATAATTTCAGAGATATATTGCTCTGAGAAAAAGTCATTCAATGTATCCGTTAAGTCCACTAACAAGGTGGATGTATCCTTTCCCCATAAATCAAATCCTGCATCATTGGAACTTTTGCCTCGAATGTTCAATTGAACTGGCTTGAGAACTTTTAAATAAAATGCTTTTTTATCATTCAAAAATTGAACCTTGGCAACAAGATTCATCGTTCCCCATGTTTGATTCAAACCTGATGCTAAGGTGATATTGGATTGAATCGCCACATCACCTGAATCCAAAATTGTCACCATCGGATCGACCATTTCATATTTGATATGTGTCTTTTGAGATGTACCATCAATAAAAAAGATAGGTTCCATTTGTGCTTGAATATTGGCTTTGGGAATGCTTACCGTTATCTCACTCACTTTAAAAAACAATAACCCCAGTGTTGAGATAATAAAAAATATAACCCCAACCCTAAATAACAACTGTTTACTCAACATGATTAAACTCCTTATTTTTAAACGAAAAAACGGCGTTGATAGAATGTATCAACGCCGTTGCTTATCAATACTGTTAAACGCCACCTTCATATTTACACTTACATAATTTACGAATGTGTTTGACCAAGTCTTTAATTTCAACATCACTTAAGGTTCCACCCCAAGGTGGCATCAACGCAGATTTATTCACTGATAAACCGCCTTCTTTAATCGCTTTAAATAATTCGTCATCACTTCGTGATTTTAGATATTTAGTATCTGAATGGTTACGTGGTTTTACACCCATATCACGCGAGTTAATACCTGAACCTTTACCAGAAATACCATGACATTGCATACAATAAATACGATAATTCTTCGCAGCCGACTGAGCAGCAAAACTATTCATATCGACCTTGTTCGTATCCAATGAAATAATATAATTCACTGTTTTTTGCATATCTTCTTCAGACAACTTACGCGTTGGCATCCAAGTACGATGATTCCAAGCTTGAGGATCACGAATAATACTTAACATATATTCAGGTTTTAAACGCTCTGCTGCGGTATAAAGTTCAGGTCCTGAAACACCGCCATAACCCTTCTCTATACTATGGCATGCCATACAACCATTCACTTTGTTAAACATCATGTCACCCATAGCACCTGCTGTGATGCTGGCATCATAATGTTCTGCTTTAATCAATTCGTTTTTCGTTTTTAATTCAGATAAAGCAATGGCAACATTTTGAGCATCCATCGGACTCAAAACAACATGAGGCTTGAATGATCCATGACGAATGGTATCCCACTTTTTACCTGTTTGAGCATGATCTAAATAATAGGTTCCAGCAGGACGTATTTGAGTTGGTTTACTTAGCCATGTTGCCAACCAATGCTCATTATATTTATTGCCTGCATAATATAAATCAGGCCCTTTACGCCATAAACCTGCGGTTTTTAAGCCAATTTCACCTGAAATATTATGACAAGAAGCACACTGTTGCTTTTCCATGACTTTGAAGCCGTCATAAGCACCTGCTGAAGCATTTAAGCTCCACAACAATGTGATCGCAGCACCGACACTGGATAATGTACGAAACATCTTAGACATCGTTTACATACCTCTGCGTTGATGTGTATTGGGTACACCACGCAATTTAGGCTGTTCAAATAAGCCATAGCCTTTTTTCATGGATTCTTGATAATAAAAATCAGGATCATAATTGACATCTTTCCATACATACCAATCATCCATAGGTGTGCCTTCATATTCTTGAACCGTTAAAGGACCCGCTGGAAATTTACCCCTTGCAGTATCATGTTTATCAACATGGTCATGAAAGATAAAACGACCTTCTTTATGGTTGGCTGTATAAATAGCATCATAACGTTCACCCGGACCAACGAGCTGAGTTTCACCTTTATAAGGAGATGCCAAAGGTAAGCCGTCTTTATGTGTAATCGTCCAATCATGACCATGCATATGCATGGAATGAATCGCACCACCCGCACCGATAAATCGAACGCGAACCACATCGCCTGTTTTTACACGAAAGGGTTGATTGTATGGAAATGAGCGACCATTCACTGAGAAATAATCATCCACATCATAAGGTGTTCCACCTGTACCGTATTTACTTGCGTTCTTTGATTCCCATGTAGATAACATCATAATAACATTTTTGGTCACTGTTTTTTCAAGTGCTGTTGGGTTCTTCGGATCAATAATAATAGGTCCCCACATGCCACGAATACCCACATGTTCATTCACATTCACATGGCAGTGATACCAAAGCGTACCAGGGCGATCAGCCTTAAATTTATAAGTAAATGTCTTACCGGGTTTAATTGGTTCTTGGGTAATACCTGGAACACCATCCATACGCCATGAACCCATTTGATGCATGCCATGCCAGTGAATCGTGTGTGAAAGTGATGTGTTGTTGGTGACATGAATGATTAAATCATCACCTTGCTTAGCATGAATCAACGGCCCAGGAACTTGGCGGTTAAATGCAAACACCTTGTAATTCAAATCGGGTGCGACCGCAATCGTCATTTCATCAATGGTCATATTCATTTCACGTGTGGCTGCTTGGGCTGCAATCGATGTCGCAGATAGCCAAGTCATCAGCAATATTGCCAATACCTTCGTTAGTTTTGTCATTTCCCCTACCTCCTCATAGTTTTAAAGTTGCATCTAAAATACAGCTTACAAAGACGCATTTGTAATACATCTTTAATATTTGTCAAGTTTCATCCAAACAAATAACACTTAGCATCAGCATAAAATAAGCCAATATATTGATGAAATAGGGTGAGACTCAACATGTTTTGGAAGTGTGGCTTTAGCCACACCCTGATACTTCATTTAGCGCAGCTACAGACGCACTTCCAGAATCATGAACACACAGCAATATTTGCCCCAAAATCTTTTATCGGGGATTTATAAAAAACTCCGTGCCTCTGTGACTTTGTGGTGAGTTATTTAAAGAATGTTACACACCTTGGTAAAAAAGAAGCGTCATCCATTGTTTTTAATCTCTAGATTTATCAGCTATTCAACCTTGTATTCAGTTGCCATCACATAACTTGCGCCTGCTGCAAGCTCAATCACATCATCCACCGCATTCGCCGTTTCCACACATAACATATTCAAATAACCATCAACGCCTAAATCACCCATTTTATTGGCTGTTTCAATCCAAGGATTCCAAATAATCGCCGAAGAACTACCTTGTTTTTGAATCACAATGGTCCGTTCTAAATCAGGGTCAATCAAACACATGCGGCTGCCTGTACCGACATAAACACGGTCTGTTTCCTGAGTAATTTTAACCGCGCCATATTGTGTTTTACGCGAAAAATCCTCCATTTTATCCAAGTATTCGCAGCCTTCCAACCCTTCAACCGAGACATTTCGAACATCGCCCACATGAAAATATGTATGCAGTGCTTGACCCAAAGTGAAGGATGTTTTGCCAAGATTTTTGGTTTCCAGTTTAATCTCAAGTGTTGCACCCACAATCACATGCAACTGCGCCAATAAATCATGCCCACATATTGCTTTCGTTTGATCATTTTGAAGCATTTCAAAATCTACTCGTGTACGACCATCCGCCAATGCCTCTGTATTGGTGATTTTCCAATTCACCGTACGCGCAGGACCATGACCGGGTAAACTTGCATCCGAAGCATGTGGACCAAACCAAGGCCAACAAATGGGTACACCACCACGCCAAGATTTTCCAGCGGCAAACGTTGCATCATTCGACATCCAAATCACAGGCTCTTGACCGTTGGGTTGAAAACTCAAAATATGAGCGCCTTGCAAGGCAATACTGGCTTTGCCAAGTGTGTTGCACACGTCAACGATTGGCATATCACCTTGACCATTCACCACGCTCAACGCGCCTTCAATGCCCCATGTTTCATTTAACTTTTGTACTGTTTCCATGCTTCACCTCTCTCAATGTTGGTAATATGACCTAGTATGACGATAGTTCGCGCCCATCGCCATGCAAATTATTCTAGCCTACCTCGGAGTTGTCCTTATTTGGAGCACCACACCCCTTGCTATTGCTTGGAGTGGTCAGGCAGCAGGTTTCTTATTTGGATTAACGGCGCGCATGTTATTAGGCACGATTCTAGCCTTTATATTCGCTGCTTTAATCGGTAAAAAAGTCATTTGGCATCGTCGTGCTTGCACCGCCTATCTTTATGGTGGTTTAGGTATTTATGGCGGCATGCTTTGTGTTTATTGGTCAGCCCAATTTATTCCTTCTGGCTGGGTTTCATTGCTCTTTGGACTTACCCCTATCTTCTCCGCCATCATGGCTGCCTTATGGCTTAAAGGAGAACTCATTACCCGCCCTCGTATCATTGGCATGTTGATGGGGCTGGCTGGTTTAGCGATGATTTTTGGTAGTAGCGTGGCATGGGGAATGGCTGCCGTATTGGGTGTCTGTGGTATATTGGTTTCTGGCATGATTCATTCAGCATCAGCAGTATGGGTGAAACGTACTCGCGCCCAAGTTTCTGGCATCAGCATGACGGTTGGTAGCTTGATGGTCGCCACACCACTCCTACTCATCACATGGGCTTTGACATCTCAAGCCAGTATGGATGAAGCATGGGCAAGCATGATGGCTGCACCTTTGCATACATCCATCAGCATTGCTTATTTGGCTTTGTTTGGTTCAGTGTTTGGCTTTTCACTCTATTTTTATGTTTTGCAACATGTCGAAGCCACACGTGTTGCCTTGATTTCATTGATGACACCCATCACCTCGTTAATGCTCGGGCATTATCTCAATCACGAAGTCATCACCAGCAATCTCATCATCGGTGCAAGCTTGATTATTGGTGGTTTAGCTGTCTTTGAATTGGGTGGTAGAACTTTACCAAAATGGATTCCTTTTCGCCCGAATTAATACTTTAATTCATGCCTTAGGGCTGCGCCGTCACCCTCGAGTGCTTGTGTCGAGGGTATTTTTTCAAACATGAGATGCCCGATAAAAGATTTCGGGCATGACGGTCTGGGTAAGGTAAAATATTTCGGGCATGATGATACCTTCATACTTAAACGACTCAATTGAAGCTTACAATGCTTTCAGTGGTTCTTTCACAGGATTAATAGCAGGCACAGATAGATTCGCTACGATGTTCCAAAGCTTCATGCCATCCCAAGCCTTT
>JAUZQL010000090.1 GCA_030950975.1 Mariprofundaceae bacterium
TATGATTTATACAATCATGACGGGTTTTGTATTCAGTAGTTTTTTAGGTTACTTAAATTCCGTGCAACAAGTTTTTCAAGTGCAATATGGTCTTATCGATATGTTTCCAGTCTATTTTGCGGTATTGGCACTTGCCATCGGCGCAGCCTCGTTCACCAATGCCAAGCTTGTGATGCATTTTGGCATGCACCATATGGCACGCTATGCATTGTTCACGGTCAGCACGTTATCTATTCTCTTTTTCATCGTTGCCTATGCATTTTCTGGTCATCCCAGCTTGTGGATGCTCATGCTGTATTTAATGATTGTATTATTTTGTTTTGGTATTTTGATGGGAAACCTGAATGCCTTAGCCATGCAACCACTGGGCAAGATGGCTGGGATTGGTGCTTCGGTCGTGGGTGCAATTTCAACATTTATCTCTGTACCTTTTGGCATCATCATTGGGCAAAGCTATGATGGAACGGTATTCCCTCTCATTGCAGGTTTTGCTGTTTTTAGTGCTTTAGCATTATTGATGATGCGCTGGGTCAAGGCTCAAGAATCCAATTCTAAGGAGACAACACATGAATGAAATTACAGCGATCGACCACGTAGGGATTCGTGTGTTTAATCTTGATTTAGCCCGTGCCTTTTACGAAAAATTGGGTTTTATTTTCATCACAGGTCCAGTCGGGCCCGAACCCGTTGCCATCATGCGTCATCCTTGTGGCATCGTGATTAACTTCATTTTGAATGCAGTCGAATCACCGCGCAAAAACATCTTAATGGACATCGATGAAAAACATGCTGGATATACCCATATTGCACTGCATGTTACTGATTTAAATGCGATTCAATCGACGTTAAACACACTCGATATTGTCATCACTGAAGGTCCTATTCATTTCGGCGAAAATTTTGGCTCATCATTATTCATTCGTGATCAGGATAATAATGTCATCGAATTTCATCAAAACGCATGAGGCACGGCTAAAGCCGTACTCCCAACATAGCTGAAATATCAAAGAGTCCTATTGTTAATCCGATTAAGATCGATTCAGTTGTATGAAAATGATTGAGATGTATTGCATAATCCTTATCGTGCCGACGCGGAGTGGTTCAGATCATCGCGGTGCATTTTGTGTGCATCGAGGAAAGTCCGGGCTGCATAGAACAGGATGCTGGATAACGTCCAGTGGGGGAAACCCTAGGAAAGTGCCACAGAGATGAGACCGCCTTTGCATGTATGTTTACATCCATTGGTCAGGGTGAAAAGGTGCGGTAAGAGCGCACCGCTTCGGGCGGCGACGAACGAAGGCATCGGTAAACCCCATCCGCAGCAAGGTCAAATAGGGAGTCGTTAAGCGTGGTTCGCGCGTGGCTTCGGGTAGACTGCTTGAGGTGCCTAGCAATGGTGCATCCAGATGAATGATGATCACTGCTGTTTGTTCGCAAACACAGAACAGAACCCGGCTTATCGAACCACTCCTCACTTTTTTGCTAAAAAACGCCCCTCTTTTATGGCATCATGCGCGGAATATATAAATAGAGGTCTTAAAACATGTTATCTCAACACCCTACCGATGATCAACGCATTGTCGGCATTCAAGAAGTAGTCTCACCTGAACTGGTTCATGCAGAACACCCTGTGAGCTCGCAAGCTGAGCAAGTCATCCTCGAAGCACGCAAAGATATTCACCGTATCATTCATGGTGAGGATGATCGTTTATTGGTGGTCGTCGGTCCTTGCTCCATTCACAATCCTGATGAAGCCTTAATCTACGCCAAACGTTTGGCTGATATGAAAGAAGTTTATGGGGATACTTTAAAATTGGTGATGCGTGTTTATTTTGAAAAACCACGCACTACCGTTGGTTGGAAAGGCTTAATCAATGATCCTTATTTGAATGATAGCTTTGAAATCAATGAAGGGATTCGTATTGGGCGTAAATTATTATTAGATATTAATAATTTGGGTATCCCGACTGGCACCGAATTTTTAGATTTGATTACCCCTCAATACTTTGCTGATCTCGTGAGTTGGGGCGCAATTGGTGCGCGAACCACAGAAAGTCAAGGTCATCGCGAACTTTCATCGGGTTTATCTTGCCCAGTTGGTTTTAAAAACAGCACAGAAGGTGGCTTTCGCATTGCCCTTGATGCGATTTTAGCAGCCTCTAAACCCCATCATTTTTTATCCCTGACCAAAGAAGGCCGTTCGGCGATTTTCACCACGGCTGGCAATCAAGATTGTCATATTATTTTACGTGGTGGCAAAGTTCCCAATTATGCTGCAAAAGATGTGGCAGCGGTGATGGAGCAATTGGATGCTGCGAAGATTCATGCGGGCATCATGATTGATTTTAGTCATGCCAACAGTTTGAAACAGCATGAACGTCAAATGATTGTGGGAGAAGATGTTTGTCAGCAAATGTCTGAAGGCAATCGTAAAATCATGGGTGTTATGATTGAAAGTCACTTGCATGCTGGTCGTCAAAATGTGGTCAAAGGTGAACCTTTAAAAGCAGGTGTAAGCATTACCGATGCTTGTCTTGGTTGGGATCATACGGTCACGCTGTTGGATAAATTATCGTCTGCTGTCAAACAACGTCGTGAGGTATGTTCATGAGTATTGATTTTAATCAACAAGCAAAAGCCAAACAATTAAATGATTATTTCCAAGATGTTGGTCGCATTTATATTGTTGTCGATGCCTCTGCTGAGGCGGTGGATATACCTGATTATTTAAAAGGTGATCCTGCATTGCGTTTAGCGCTCAATGTACGCATGCCTCAAGCGATTCATATCAGTGCGAAGGGTGTGGCTTCTGTGTTATCTTTTTCTGGCAAAAGCCATGACTGTTTTATTCCTTTACAGTCTATTTGGGGCGCTTATCAACCTGATGGCGATTTGGAAAATGGTTTAATTTGGGAAGATGCTGTGCCTGATGTGATTCGCAAAGTCATGCAGGCACAAATTAGTGAAGAACCATCGTCCATCGCACCCGACGATGCTGATATCATCACTGATGAAAATTCAAAAGAAGAACAGGCAAAAGAAGAACAGCCTACGCTGGAAGATATCCCAACACGACCGACCAAAGTTCCGCATTTAAGGATTGTAAAATAATTATGCAAAGCATGCGATTGCTTGGCTTATGCTTATTGATGACATGGGCTAGCCTTGTCCATGCAGAAGATATGCGTTTTCAAGTCCATCTGAACTTTGACGATGCAGGGGTTTCGCCAAGTATTACCGAACAGGTGAAGCAAGCGTTACCTCAATTATGGCAACGCATTGTACCGCAATCCGAACAGGCTAAGCTTCAAGGTTTAAGTGCGATGTCCTTGTTGAAAAGCATTCATCCGCAGGGATTGGATAGTGTTATCACCTTCAATGAACAGCGTGTTTGGCAAAGCTTGGATGCACATTCTATTGCGTATATTCGCCCTGCACCACGTTTTTATATCCGCTTGGATGTATTGGATCCATTGGGGCGACATAACACACAAATGCAAACCCAATTGAATGCTTATTTGGATGACATTTGCCAAACATGGGGGGTTCAACGCAATCCACATGCCCCCTTGCTGACATTTCATATCCAGTGGCTCAATGATGTGCAGTTTTATGTCTCTGCTGTACAACAATCTCAAGCTACACAAAGAGATCAGAACCGTTGGCAGCAAGGGCAAAGTGCTATACAACAATTGCAGCAAAGTTTACAAACCATGCTCTTGCATGTGCGCAATCAATCAATCATTAAAACGGCGATAAAACCATCCCAAGACATGCCACAAACCGCCATCGAAACCTCAACATTTATGTTGCATATTGAGGGGCAATCATCATTGGTTCAGCAAATATTACTGGAAGCAGCGCTACAATCTGATGCTCGTGTCCTATCCATCACTCCCACCTTGATTGAGCCATCTAGCCAAAACTATCAGGTGCTTGTCAAAGAAGCGCCTGAGCTTTGGTTGGAATCATGGTTTGCGCAACGTGGGATGACAGCAAGTCTTGGTTTGGAAGGATGGTTAGCAGAATAGTGTTTCAACGTGTGTTAAGTATTCCCAATATATTGACATTACTGCGTATTTTAATGACACCCGTGATTGTTTATATGGTGTTAAGCAAACAAGCTTGGTGGGCAGTCAGCTTGATGGTGATCGCAGGTATTACCGATATGTTGGATGGTGCGATTGCACGTTATTTTAATCAACGTACGACCGTTGGGGCATACCTTGACCCCTTGGCAGATAAAATTTTATTGGTCAGTTTGTTTGTCAGCTTATTTTTTGTCGGAAAAGTACCTTTATTTCTATTTTTGGCGGTTGTTTTTCGTGATGCCATTATTATTTTTGGTGCGGCTGCTTATGAAATGGTTACACGCCAACTCACCATCGAGCCAAGTTTGGTATCCAAAGCAACCACCTTTATGCAAATTCTTTATGTATCACTGCTTTTGCTTGATATGGCGATGCCAACGTCACCTATATTGGTGCTTACGCTGATGTGGTGTACCTTTGCTTTAACTTGCATCTCGGGGGTACATTATATGGTCATTTGGACACACAAAGCCGTTGGTCATGAGAAGGCGCAATAAAAATGCAACAGCAATTCCTTCACTTTTCTTCACCTTTAAAACATGACTACCGCATGTGGGTTCACCACAAAGGTACAGAAATGGCATGTGCCAAATTAGCCATGTGGTTGAATCAAGGTGGTTTTTTATGGCTAAGCTCCGATGAAGCTGCTGGTAAAAGTCATTTATTGCATGCTTTGGCGCAAGAATATCCACAGTTAAAGCGTGTCGAACCGGGAAAACGATTATCGCCGATGAAACAAGTCGCTGTTTGGTTGGAAACATTGGCGGATGCTGATTTATGGGCGTTGGATTTACATGCTGGGAAACTTTCAAAGCAAACGGCTTTGGCGTTATTTCATTTGATTGAACGCGCCAAAGAAAGTCAACATGCTTTGTTGATTTCATGGCGTTGTCTTGATGAAGATTTAGAGCCTGATGAACTTGCCAGTCGCTTGCGAATGATGGAACAAATAAAACTTCAAGCACCTGAAAGTGATGATGATTTAGCCCTTGTGTTACAAGCCACAGCCAAACAATTGCATTGGGATATTCCGAATGGCTTGATTAAAGTGATGATTCGACACTTACCTCATGATTTAACGGTTCAAATGAATGCTTTATACCGTTTAGAAGCCGCTTCACTCGAGGAGCGCGCACGTTTAACGCAAGCTTGGGCAAAAAAGAAACTCAAGCTTTAACTCACCAGTAAATTAACCACACAAACATAGTGAAAGCAGCACTTGAATCTCGAAACCAAGCTTGCCATTGCCACCATTGAACATGCTTATCATCCCAAAGATTGAGTGAAATCCATAAGGCTCGTAACCCTATCGTCGCAGCTAAAAACCACGCTAACGATAAATTATGAAAGCTAATCATCACCATATAAGCACTGAATAAAATCCAAATAATGCCCACACTGATGTCATACAATCCTCGTGGCTTGGCAAGAAAAGTATCACAAATCGTAAACGTCATGAGCAATAAAGATGCTGCAATCAACCAGTTTTTTTCAATACTCGTTCCCCAAGCTGGCTCTAAACCAACATACAGTGCAAGCGGCCAACATAAAATAGGAATAAAAAAAGCGATGCTTACCGCTCCATACAGTTGCTTGAACATCGCTGGGACGTGTTGATTAATATTCGTTTGATTCATCATCAGGAACTGTTGTTGCCTCGCCTTTAATGTAATAACTACCATCAGCCCAATGTGCCAAATCGAGCGTTTGGCAGCGTTTTGAACAAAAGGGGAAGTGTTTATTTTTTCGAGATGTCTTTTTCTTACACATAGGGCAAGTAATCATGCTTGTCATAAAATAGGTACCAACATACGATAATAGGGAAGATTTTGATCATACGATGTTTGAGGCTTACCTGCCCGCCATTGCTGAAAACGAATCCGAACCGCATGATGGTTTCCAGAAAATTCGGGCGACACACCCAATTGAACAGCACTACTCGGTAAACCCACAATCAATAAACCATACTTTTCATGCGATGATTGGGGATGCACCTGATCATAGCCATCTTTGGCAAGTTCCTCAGTCCAAGGTACAAAATCATGTAAAATACCATCAAGGTGACTCATAATGGCATAAATATCTTGCAATGATTCATTCAATTCGTTTTGAATGCCTAATGTTTGCCAAAAAATGGGTAAAATTTTAGGATAAAATAAACGATGACCTAGCCAATCTTGTTTTTTATGACAATTAAGCCACGATTGAATCACGCCATCGTTGTACATGAAATCCAGCACTTGTGGTAATTTTTCAGCCAATACTTTTTCATAAGCTTCGAGACTATCATAAGCCTCAACAATCTGTTGCTCAAAAGGGGTGTTTTGCTGACTTAATAGCTTAAGATTTTTTTGAATGGCGTGAATCAATCCTACAATTTCAGGCACAGCGGGCTTGCGTGCGGTACTGCCTAATAACGATTCTTGTAAATCATGAATGGCTTGCAACCAAGCATACGCATCATCATGTAATCGAGCATGTTCTAAACATTCCAATGCATTACGGCATTCCAAGAACGAATGCATCCGTGGTGTCAGGGCAAAAGAAAAACGAATAAGCTGGTTCATAACATAAGCACCGACTTAAACCTTGATGCCAAAGCGTTGAAGCCAAGCATCCACCATTTGAGTGATTTCCGCATAGACATCATGAAAATAAGCTTCATTTTTACCCATAGGATCAGGCACTGTTTTACCGCCCATCGGTTGTGAAAGTAAAAAAACTTTTCCAATACTTGCTGGTCGCATCTTACTTAAATGTTGGCGCTGCCCTTGTTCCATCACCATAATCAAAGCAGCTCGATCGACATCAGGAGCCAACAAGGTTTGAGAAACATGAGTGCTCATGTCCACGCCAAAATCCATCGCTACTTTGTATGCGGTAGATGGGACTTTACGCCCTGTCATCGCCAAAAGACCACGACTAAAACATTCAGCTTCGACACCCGCCTCTTGTAAGCGTAAGCGCATATAATATTCTGCAAAAGGACTTCGGCACATATTTCCAGCACAAATCATCATGATAGGGGAAGGTAAAATCATCTATTCTCCTTTATTTCTTAACTATCATACAGAGATGAATCACGCATCCATCCACATCGCATGACCACCACTTTCTTTCTGGATGCGTTGCATCAAAGCTTGGTGCGCTTGTTCTGCATTTGCTGGTACGCTAAGGCTAGCACGTTGTACTAGATGTGCTGTTTCCTGTTGCTCATTGTGCGCCCTATCAATTTCAGGCATCTGTACAAAACTCGATGCCGCTTGTGCAACAGCGTCCATACTTAATGAAAATTGGTTACCACCTGTCATTGCCAAATACATTTCAGCCAAAAGTTCGGCATCCAACAATGCACCATGTAAGACACGATGCCCACGTTCCACACCATAACGATCACATAAGGCATCCAAACTATTGCGTTGATGAGGATGACGTTTTCGTGCCATAACCAAGGAATCAATCACGGGAATATCGCCAATATTTGAAAACCCTGCCTGCGATAATTCATACATAATAAAACCCAAATCAAAGGGTGCGTTGTGAATCACCAAAGTTGCACCTTCAATAAAGGCTAAAAATTCATCGGCAATCTCTGGAAAAGTGGGTTTATCTTTTACTTTAGCGTCATCAATGCCGTGAATACGTACCACCACGTCAGGAATCGGGCGACATGGGTTAATCAATCGATGAAATTTTGTATCCATTTGAATGGCACGCTGAGTGACTTCCACCGCACCAATTTCAACCATACGATCGCCAGATTGGGGTGATAAACCTGTGGTTTCTGTATCTAACATTACAAAACGCATGTTGGTAGTAGCTCCTATGCTTGCGTTAACAATTTAAACCCACCCAAGCGTGAGGGTTCAGTAAATCCTTATGTTGTAACCATACAATTTCTGCATTTAACTGCTGATAAGATAATACGCCTTGTTCATCATATTCAGGAATGTTCACCCCAAGCCGTTGATTTTCATTGTAATCGTCTAAATGTTCAACGATAAAACTTAAACCACCTTCTGAAATATCGCGTAACTCAACGGTACGCTTGTCATGATTTTGTTGGTTTTGAATTTTAATCTGAAAATTTGCAGATTTACGCGGATGTTGACGACGTTCATGTTCTATCTGATTCATAAATCCTCTCTTGGCGTTAAAAGCAAAAATTATGCCGTATTTTAGTCTGACTTTAGATCGGTCAGTGACCAACGTGGTTGAGCATCCCAAGCTTGATCTGTCATGAGGTCGTATTGAAACCGCTTAAATGCAGCAAAGGCAATCATGGCCGCATTATCTGTACAATAATCATGATTGGGTAGTGTCACCGATACACCTTGTTGATGCGCCTCTTTTTCAAGCAAATCACGCACATAACGATTGGCTGCCACACCACCTGCCATCAATAAACGTGGCACTCCTTGTTGTTGACACGCACGCAAACTTTTTTTCACCAAAACATCGCCCACCGCAGCTTCCATACAAGCTGCCATATCTTGACGAATTTTTGGTGTTACTTCACCCACATCACGAATGGCATACATCACGGCTGTTTTAAGCCCTGAAAAGCTGAAATGAAGGTGGTCGTGTTGCAACATCGGGCGAGGAAGTTTGAAACGTTTGGCATTGCCACCCACAGCACAACGTGAAATTTCAGGTCCTCCGGGGTAAGGCAAATCAAGGACACGTGCGGATTTATCAAAACATTCGCCTGCCGCATCATCCAATGTTTGACCAATAATACTGTAATCACCGACAGCATCGACACGTACCAACATGGTATGTCCACCTGAAACCAAGAGCGTAATAAAGGGAAATTCAGGCAATTCATGGCTTAAACCTGCCGCCAATAAATGCCCTTCCATATGATGAATAGGAAAAACGGGAATCTTATTCACCAAACCTGCGGCACGGGCATAGGATGTGCCGACCAACAAAGCCCCCATCAAACCTGGCCCTGCTGTCACAGCAATGGCATCCACATCCTGCCAAGCACTTTGGGCATCCTGTAACACCTCTTTAACCAACATGGGCAATACTTTTAAATGTTCACGGGATGCCACTTCAGGAACGACACCACCAAAACGTGCATGGATGGCAATTTGTGAGGCAATACGTTCAGCCAATAGCTTGCCGTGACCTGAATCTACATCCCCATCATACAAAGCCACCGCCGTTTCATCACAAGATGATTCAATTCCTAAAATTCGCATGATATTTCCTTTCCTTGCAAGCTCTATCCGTTCGCTTAGGCTTCTTCAATCATTGAGTACATCAAGGCATTATAAATGCGTTGATGTCATCGGAGGCGGTATGCTTTACAAATGGTTCATCGTAGCAAGTTATCTGTGTGTAGGAGCAGGGTGGGGAATAGGCATTGCCCAAGCCAGCAATGCACCTGAGCCAGCCATTCCAGATGCGAGACAACATCAAATGAAAGCCCCTTCCATTGATTTTGAACACTTGCGTGATCCTTTTACATCGTATTTAGACACCATTGCTTTGCGTGGTCAACGCTTATTAAAAGCTCAACACTCCAAGCTTTTCAACCGTAAACGAGAGCCTTTAGAAGTCTTTGATTTAAGCACATTAT
>JAUZQL010000091.1 GCA_030950975.1 Mariprofundaceae bacterium
TCACCAAAGGTCGTCATGATCCTTGCGTGGGTATTCGAGCTGTTCCGATTGCAGAAGCCATGTTAGCCCTTGTTTTAGCTGATCATTTATTGCGTCATCGTTCAAGCCAAATCTAACAAACATGCCATGTAAAAGCTTAGCAGGTCGCCAAATATTGGTCACACGCTCCAAGCAGCAGTTTCAAGCCACAGCCAGCCTCATACACAAATATGGAGCTGTGGCATTATCCTTACCGTGTCTTGAAATCGACTATTTACCCCAAAATATTCAAGCTGCGTTAAGTCAACTCAATCCTGATATGGATGTATTGTTGACCAGCCGAAACGGTGTTGAAGCACTCGCAGCAGCCAGTGAGTTGCCTTTGCATCAAGCACTCAAACACCATCGAATCGCCGTTGTTGGTAAAAAAACATGCCAAGCCTTACAAGCTTATGGCATTGAAGCCAACATCATTCCCCACATGCCATCACAACGTGGTTTATTCGATGCCTACCAAAGCATAGGACTTCCTCAATCATTGATGTTTTTTCGAGCCGAAGAAGGTAGCGATTTTTTATCCCATCATTTACAAGCTCAAGGCGTACCCGTTCAAACCATCGCAGCTTATCGGACTATTTGCCCCAATGATGATAGCTCCTCCATCATGGAAGCCTTAAAACAACATACCATTGATGCCGTACTTTTGGGCAGTGCCAAAACAGCCCAACATTATCTTCAGCGCATTCAAAACCTGACACTTGCGAACAGCCCTGTTATCGTCGTTATCAGTCAACAAGTCGCCGATGCTGCTGACAAGCTGGGTTTGAATGTGCAGCTTATCGCCAAACAAAGCAGTTTTGCATCGATGTTAGATGCATTGGAAAATCATTTTTCTTAATGGAGTTGGAAAACATTATGTCCTTACCTTCTTTAACTATTCGCCCTCGTCGTTTACGCCAAAGCCCTGCGATT
This sequence comes from Mariprofundaceae bacterium, assembly GCA_030950975.1. GTDB lineage: Bacteria > Pseudomonadota > Zetaproteobacteria > Mariprofundales > Mariprofundaceae. Next base: position 952 of record JAUZQL010000091.1, read on the forward strand.
CGCCGCATGACCAGTGAAACATCGCTTTCAACCGCTGATTTTATTTATCCGATATTTGTCGATGAAAGCATCAGTGAAGCGGTTGAAGTAAGCAGCATGCCGGGAGTCTCTCGTATTCCTGTGAGCGATGTGGCTGCGATGGTCAAAAAAGTGGAAGATGCTGGTATTTCAGGGGTTATTTTCTTTGGTTTACCCAGTGAAAAAAATGCCAATGGTTCAGCAGGTTGGGATGATGACGGTATTGTTCAACAAGCGATTCGCGCTGCCAAAGAAGCTTGCCCCAATATCTGTGTCATTGCGGATACATGCTTTTGTGAATATACCGATCATGGGCATTGTGGAGTGTTACATGGTGAAACCGTTGATAACGATGCAACCTTAGAAAACCTGAAAAAAGAAGCAGTATCGTATGCCAAAGCGGGTGTCGATATGGTCGCACCATCAGGGATGATGGATGGTATGGTTGCCGCTATTCGTTCAGGTTTGGATGACGCAGGATTTCAAGATACGGTGATTATGTCCTATGCCGTCAAATATGCCTCTGGATACTTTGGACCTTTCCGAGAAGCTGCCGATTGTTCACCCAGTTTTGGCGATCGTGCCAGTTATCAAATGGATCCTGCTAATCGACGTGAAGCCATTCGTGAAGCGTTATTGGATGTCGATGAAGGGGCAGATATTTTAATGGTCAAACCTGCCTTAGCCTACATGGATATTGTGCGCGAAGTGAAAGATGCCACGCAATTACCCATGGCAGTCTATAATGTGTCGGGCGAATATGCGATGGTGAAAGCTGCGGCTGCCAATGCTTGGATTGATGAAAAACGTGTGGTACTTGAAACCATGTTGGGCTTTAAGCGTGCAGGTGCGGATTTAATTCTATCCTACCATGCTGTGGATGTTGCTCGCTGGTTAAGCGAGGATTAAACACATGACCGAGCCAAGCATTCAATCTCCAACGAACTTCCCTTTGGATGAACAGATGGAAGCAACACATAAGCCGAGCAAAGAAACGGTGATGGTGAAGCAAAGTAAACGCTGGTTATGGTTACTTTTGGGGTTGCTACTTGGCTCGGTTGCCTCTCTCTTCACCCTACCTTATTTACCCCAAGTGATTGTCAATCAACTGCATTTACCCACGCGTATGGTCATGCAGCCAATAGCACCTGCACGCCCTACGATTGCAAAAAAACAAGTCGTGGTAACACCCATTGTTAATCAACAAGCATTGAAAGAACTGCAAACAAGTATTGATACTTTACAGCATCACTTCAGTGATTTTCCGCAGTTGAAAGATGATATGCAAACACTTTCCCATGATGTGCGAGCCTTACACCAAACACAAACAGATGTTCGCACTGCTCAAAAGACCATCGAAACGATGCAGCTTCATTCACGTTTAAGTTGGATTGTTCATTCATCCAGTCATTTGCCTCAAATACGCTTGGCATGGGAAGAAATTGTTCTTTTACCGTCA
>JAUZQL010000092.1 GCA_030950975.1 Mariprofundaceae bacterium
CTTTAATATCACTACGTTCATTGGCATGCATTTGAAGAATGCGACCAATACGCTCTTTACGACCCTTCGTGGTATTCATGACATAAGAGCCTGACTCTAAAACACCTGAATACACACGGAAAAAGGTTAAGCTACCAACAAATGGATCATTCATAACTTTAAAAGCAAGTGCAGAAAAAGGTTCATCATCTGAACTTAGACGCTCATCTTCTGCATCCGTATCAGGAGTTATGCCCTTAATTGCAGGGACATCCGTAGGTGCTGGCATGTAATCAATGACAGCATCCAAAAGTGTTTGAACACCTTTATTCTTAAAGGCAGTTCCACAAAGAACGGGAATCACTTTAATTTCCAGCACTGATTGACGAATACATTTCTTAAGCTGTTCTTCAGTGATTTCTTCACCTTCAAGATAAGCCATCATCAAGTCTTCATCAATTTCAAGCACAGCGTCCATCAACTTTTCGCGGCACTCTTCTGCCAATTCTTGCAAGTCAGATGGGATATCTTCCACATCATATGCAGCACCCATCTCTTCATCATGCCAAAGAATTGCCTTCATAGATACCAAATCAATGACACCTTTGAAGTTTTCTTCATTACCAATTGGGATATTCAAGGCAACTGCATTATGCCCCAAACGAGTACGAATTTCTTCAACAACATTAAAGAAATCAGCCCCAGTACGATCCATCTTATTCACGAATGCCAAGCGAGGAACCTTATATTTATCAGCTTGACGCCAAACAGTTTCAGATTGTGGCTGAACGCCACCTACTGCACAAAAAACACCTACAGCAGAATCTAAAACACGCAGAGAACGTTCAACTTCAATTGTGAAATCCACGTGACCGGGAGTGTCAATAATGTTAACTGTATGATCTTTCCAAGAACATGTTGTTGCAGCAGAGGTAATGGTAATACCACGTTCCTGCTCCTGCTCCATCCAGTCCATAGTTGCAGCGCCATCATGCACTTCGCCAATCTTATGGGAAACGCCAGTATAGAACAGGATACGCTCTGTTGTGGTGGTTTTACCTGCATCGATGTGAGCCATAATGCCGATATTACGCACGCGCTCAAGTGGTGTTTGTCTAGCCACGATCAACTACTCCTATTCTACCCTAGTCTATTTAGAACAATCTAAAAAAATAATAAAACTTTAAAACTTAACTGCTTACCAACGGAAGTGAGAAAATGCTTTGTTCGCTTCAGCCATACGATGTGTATCTTCACGTTTCTTAAACGCTCCACCACGTTCGTTAATTGCATCAATCATTTCATTACCCAAACGATCTGCCATGGTATGTTCAGAGCGATTGCGCGCATATTCAACCAACCAACGGACAGCTAATGATGCCTGACGGCGTTCGCTGACTTCGATCGGTACTTGATACGTTGCACCACCGACACGGCGAGATTTCACTTCAACAGATGGACGAATCACTTCTAAAACACGGTGCATCACAGCTAATGGCTGTTCGCCAGTTTTCTCAGCGGCAATATCCATGGCTTTATATACAATATCTTCAGCCTTGGCTTTTTTGCCATCCAACATGATTCTATTTACAACAGTCGATACTTTTGTATCGCCAAATTTTGCATCCGGTGTTATCGGACGGCGTGCTGCAGGACCCTTACGTGGCATAACTCAATTCCTCTCTTACTTCGGCTTCTTAGCGCCATATTTGGAGCGAGCCTGTTTACGACCTTCAACACCCGTAGTATCCAAAACACCGCGTAATACATGGTAACGAACACCTGGTAAATCCTTCACTCTTCCGCCACGAATCAAAACAACACTATGTTCTTGTAATTTGTGACCTTCGCCAGGAATATATGCTGTGACTTCTTGACCATTGGTCAAGCGTACACGAGCTACCTTACGCAAAGCGGAGTTCGGTTTTTTTGGTGTAGTCGTATAAACACGCGTGCATACACCACGACGTTGAGGACAAGCTTCCAAAGCTGGAACCTTGTTGATTTTACGCTTATCTTTACGCGGCTTACGAATCAACTGATTAATTGTTGGCATTGTTACCTCTTAAAACTTTGAAAAACCTTCACTTATTAAGCGTACCACTCAAAAGAACGCCTTTATAAAGGGTGGCGAAACATAGGGATAGCATACGCCACTGTCAACATTTAAAATTATTTTTTTATGAGAACGACTTTAAATGAAAAAAACCTGTAAGCTATTGACTTACAGGTTTCAAATATACATCTCAAAAATGGTACCAGAGACTGGACTCGAACCAGCACGGATTGCTCCACTACCCCCTCAAGGTAGCGTGTCTACCAATTTCACCACTCTGGCAAAAAAACTATTCTGCTGCAGGTAAACTATCTGTAGTAGACGTTTCATCTTTCAATGCAGACGGATCAAAACCTGCAGGCACTTCACTTTGATTCGATGTGTTCTTTTGCTGCACAGCGGGTGCAACCTGTTCCACAATCGAGCCAGCTTGTTGCTGTGTAAAAAATGCCAACGATAAACTTGTCATCATAAACACTGCTGCCAAACCACCCGTAGCTTTGCCTAAAAAAGAACCCGAACCACGACTCCCGAACAAGGTTTGCGCACCACCACCACCAAACGATGCGCCCATATCAGCACCTTGACCACGTTGAATTAACACCACGCCAATCAACAGAACCGCCACCAAAAGATGCACAGCCATCAATACTGTTTCCATTTCTTATCTCCTCAATTTCCAGCACTCTTCGCTGCTTCAATAATCTGCATAAAAGAATCCGCTTTCAAGCTTGCGCCACCCACCAAAGCCCCTTCAACGCCTTTACACGCCAACAACTCCTCAGCATTCCCTGCATTCACACTGCCACCATACAAAACACGACAATCATGACCTAAGCGTTGCAATTCAGCATGTACAAACGCATGTGTTTCTTTCACTTGCTCTACACTCGCCGTTTTTCCAGTACCAATCGCCCAAACAGGCTCATACGCCACTGTCAAAGGATGCTCAGTATTCAAACCTTCCAACACACTTAACTGATCAGCCAACACTTCATTGGTCTTTCCGCATTCTCGGTCATCCAAATGCTCGCCAATACACAAAATGGGTTCTAAACCATATTCCCAAGCCGCATCCATCTTCTTACGAATCAAGGTGTTACTTTCATGCTGAATATCGCGACGTTCCGAATGACCCAAAATCACATAATGACAGCCTGCATCTCGCAACATCACAGGTGAAATAGAACCTGTATACGCACCTCGAGCTTCACAATACATGCTTTGAGCGCCCAAACGAACTTCTTTTTCAGCAAAAGGCTTCGCCAAAGGGTGCAATAAGGTAAAAGGTGGCATCAAAGCCACTTCCACATATTCTGGAGCGGGATTCTCACCTAAATCATGAATAAAACGCAAAGATTCTTGCAGAGTACCATTCATTTTCCAGTTTCCAGCAATCAAACAACGTGTTGAACCCGCCATATCACCCCTCCATTCAGCAAACTAACATGAAAAACGGTGGCGCAGTGTAGAAAATACTAGGCGTAAGGCAAGGAAAACACACATGAATCAATTTTAAAAAGCGGCCATATCATCAATATCAAACAGACATCACGCTATTTAATACGGCTTCCAACGCCTCAGGGTGATAAGGCTTTTGAATAAAGCCAGCCAAACTAGCATCCTCAACACCCTCCAAAACATGATCTTTATGAAAACCTGATGTTAAAAACACCTTTACATGTTGATTTATTTCTTTTAACGCTTGGAAACACTGCAAACCATTCATTTGAGGCATCGTCACATCCAATAACACCACAGCAATGTTTTGCTGATGTTGACGATACAATTCAATCCCTTCTAAACCACTCGCTGCGACCATGACATCATAACCAAAGTCTTCCAACATCGCTGTCACAGTTTCACGAATAATTTCTTCATCATCAATCAGCAAAACAACTCGATTTTCACGATGAGCTAAATCATCCGCTGGTTTCACCTGCGCAGTCTTTTCAACATGCAAGCTACCCAAAGGAAAGAATACACGAAATCTTGTCCCCACACCTTGCTGACTATGCAAGCATAAACAACCATGATGTGCGCTTACAATACCCAATAGAGCACTCATTCCTAAACCACGACCTGTAAATTTCGTGGTATAAAACGGTTCAAAAATACGTTGCATCACTTCATCACTCATACCACAACCATTATCTGTCACCTGCAAACACACATAAGGATCTGACAAACAAAGATCAGGCTCACCTACGACTTCTTGTAAATCTTCAGGTAATATCTGTTGGACGCTCGTTTTCAAGTCAATATGACCATCCTCACCATTCATCGCTTCTGATGCGTTAATGACCAAATTCATCAATATTTGCTGCATTTGAGCTTCATCTGCATCAATCGTCGGTAAAGCTTCATCCAAGTCATACGATAAGCTCACACCACTCGCAAGCCCAACTTCCAATAATGAAACAATGCTTTGACTTAAATCTGTCAGATTCAAAGGCTCAATTTTTATTTTACCTTGCCCTGAATATTCCAACATTTGCCGACACAATAAACTGGCTTTTTCTGAAGATTCTACAATTCGCTGTAAATATAACGCCATGTCCGTGTCATTGGATACTTTACGCTCTATTAAGCTCGCATTACCCAGAATCACCGCTAAAATATTATTAAAATCATGTGCCACACCACCTGCTAACACCCCCAAAGCTTCAAGTCGTTGAGAATGCTCAATTTGACGTGTCATACGATCTTTTTCAGCTTCCGCTTCCATGCGTTGCGTGGCATCAATCGCCAAACCGACAACTCCGACCATACAACCATCATCATTGAAAACAGGTGCTTTAATCATATCAAACGTATGCACTTTTCCATCTACACAAGGGATGGCTTCTTGCACCATAAGCTTTTGTTTTCGTTGCATACACGCTTGATCCGAAGCACGGCACAACACTGCGACATCATCAGGCAATGCATCACGATACACATCAGCTGCCCTGAGAGCTTGTTCCGAGATGCCCAGAAGGTCGCAAAAGCCTTTATTAATCAATTGAATCGAGCTATTCATATCAATCATCCAAATACCAATAGGTGCATTATCCAAAATAATTTGCATCTTCTGTTGCTCTTGGCGCAATTTCATTTCCGCTAATTTCTTAGCGGTAACATCACGCACAACCAACAAACTTGCAACAGCACCTTCATATTGAATCGGCATACCTGTCACTTCTGCCCAGAATTCACTGCCATCCAAACGAATCAAGCGTTCTTCAATCAAAGGCACAGGATCACCATCATTCAATTCTTTTTTCATACGTTCCATGACTGTTTTTTGGTAATCAGGGTGTACGCATGCCATCACAGATTTTCCTAACAATTCATCCATGTGTGTTGCGCCCATCATTGCCAGTCCAACAGGGTTTGAAAAACGCCACACACCATCTTGATGCACAAGTACAGCATCAGGGGAACGTTCGACCAATTGCCGGTATTGCGCTTCACTCGCTTGCAACGCCAATTCATTTTTCTTTTTCTCTGTCACATCACGAGCCACGCCCAAGACAGCAAATTCGCCTTTAAACATAATGCGCAGCGACGATATTTCTACATCAAAGCCTCGCCCCGAAGGCACAATATAACGCACAGCTTCAGATCTGATTACTGCATTATCTTGCATCACTCGCTTAACGCGTTCCGACACCAACAAAACATCATCAGGATGAATGTACGGAGCGACTTCAACGCCCACAACAGTATCTGCGGTTAATTCCATACGCTCCAACATATAATTATTCGCAAATAACATCTTACCATGCCTATGAATGAAAATACCCACATCAGCAATATCCACTAAATGTCGCCACATGGCTTCACTTTCCTTCAAATTAGCCGTTTTATCACGCAGCACCTTACGCGCATACAGCAATGCCAAACCTGCCAGCAATAATAATACAAACAGCATCCCACCCAACAGTTGCCAATCATCTATTTCTAACCAATCCCCATCTTCTTTAAGACTCTCTCCAGTGTAAACTAACATACTGCCCGATCCACCAACAGCATAACGATGTTTTCCTTGCTTCAAAAAGTCTAAAACATCTTGCCCCGCACCACCTTCTAAAATATCAACATCCAAACCTTCATCCCGATAATAACCGTTCTCCAATGCCATATAATAACCTGCGAATTGAAACTGATGTTTCCACTTCAATTGTAACTGAATATGCGAGGCTGAAGCTTTTGCCACCACGGGCAACATCCATACACTCAATAGATATAAACAGATAAAAAACACTTTCATGGATAGTTTACCTCGCTCTCAAATCTAAACATTGTCATACCCTAAGCACGAAACACACCATATACATATATAAAAAAATTTATTTCCCCATCCATATACGTAAGCTCTGCCAGATTCATGAGACAAAACAGCCACCCCTAAGCAATCTCTATCTCATCAAGGATGTATATTTTATGATTGAAGTTTCATTTTTCGGCGCATTTATCGCAGGTTTATTATCATTTTTATCCCCCTGTGTGTTACCGCTTGTGCCTGCCTATTTATCGTATATCAGTGGTGTCTCTGTAGATGCCTTACGCCAACAAGAAGGACAGCAATCCGCAGTCCGCCGCACAGCCATCATGCAATCGCTTTGGTTCATTCTTGGTTTTAGCCTGATTTTCATAGCCTTGGGCGCATCTGCAACATTCCTTGGACAATGGTTGTTAAGCCATATGCATATTTTAGCAAAATTTGCGGGTGGCATTATTTTCATCTTCGGTTTGCACTACACAGGCTTGATTCGCATTCCTTTTTTACTCATGGAAGCTAGGGTTGATACAGGACATATCAATGCTCGCAGTGGTTTGGGTGCCATGCTTTTAGGCTCGGCGTTTGCATTTGGCTGGACACCTTGTATCGGTCCCATCTTAGGTGCAATTCTTGCCGTCGCAGGGGCACAGCAAGACATTGCTCATGGCATCACACTGCTTGCCTTGTATTCCATGGGGCTTGCCATTCCTTTCTTACTTGCTGCTTTTGCTACCGATGCTTTTTTAAACTGGTCACAACGCTTTAAACGTCACTTACGTATCATTGAAATTACATCAGGCATCTTACTTATGTTGGTTGGTGGACTTATTTTCTTGGGTAGTTTCAGCATTTTATCTGGCTTTATGATTGAGTATATGCCTTGGCTATCCGATATTGAAAGTACATTTGGCGCATAACATGCAAAAACGTTGACCTTAGCACAAGCCCATGATTCAATTGGAGGCATGGACACGCAAGCGAATCAACAGCAGATTGAATCCCAAGTTAGCAAACTTCAAGATTTTTTAAGCACTATTCAACAACATTTGGAAAAAGTTACGGCTGAAAATAAACAGCTACGTGAAGTGGTACGCTTAGCAGAAAGTGAGCTACGCAAACGCAGAGATCGTGTGCAACATTTAGAAGATGAGCTTCTATCACTACAAAAAACTGATTCTGAAAGCACTACTCATCCAGAGAGTCCTCATGTCCCATCATAAAGTAAATATTTCACTGCTTGGACAGACTTTCTCCATTCGCACCGATGATGATCCTGAAGAAGTATTGCTTGCCGTCAAAAAAGTCCAAGAACAAATCGATGAATTGCGTAGTGCTGGCATGACTACAAGCAGTGATCGTTTACTTTCGCTCGTAGCACTCAATTTAGCGGGACAACTGCTTCGCAAAGATGAATCTAGGCTTGCCAATTTAGAGCAAGTTATTTCTTCGCTTGACACCGTCGTCAAACAAGCTGAAAGTTTAGCCAAAATGCCCCTGCGCTGAGCGAATAACCTTATGTTGCCTGAGCCGATGCGTGTTGAATGGGAGCTTGACTACATCAATGGTGTGAATCCTACTCGTTTAGAATACCTAAAGTTGATGTGCGGCACCCCCCTCGTTTTAGAGGGTTCGACAACTTACCGTGATTACGCCAGTGCGGGGGTGCTTTTTTCTCTATAAAGGCTTTTGTTCATGACCCTAAAAACACGCTTACGACAACATTGCATGGAACGTCGTCAAGCCTTAAGCCAACAACAAAAAGAAGCCTTTTCACAACGCATTCAACAGCATCTTACGCATTTTCTTGATTCATTATTTAACCAACAAGCTTTGAATATTTTATGTTATCAATCCTTGCCTTCTGAAGTATCCACAAAAAATATTTTTCACCAAAATCCACAGCATGTTTATTATGCTCCCATCACCCATCATACAGGTGATATGCATTGGCAGTCTGTAGAATCTGAAACCATATGGCGAACAGGTCATTTCCAAATAGATGAGCCAACAGGTGGTCAATTATGGCAAGCCAATGCTAGACCCAGCATACTTATTTGCCCTCTGGTTGGTTTTGATTTGCATGGCAACCGCATTGGTATGGGCAAAGGTTGTTTTGATCGTTGGCTTGCCAATCACCAACAACACATTCAGCACATCGTAGGCTTAGCATTTTCTTGCCAAGAATGCAGCCATATTCCCATTGAAACGCACGATATACCACTGCATAACGTCATTACAGAAAAAGGATATATTTCATGTCAGAACACATAAAACTATTGGTGATTGGTGATATTTTAGGTAAAGCTGGACGCAAAGCATTGCGTGATCATTTACCCCACCTGATTGATCAGCATGCCATCGACTTTGTCGTTGCCAATGGTGAAAACCTTGCCGCAGGATTTGGTACAACACGTAAAGTTGCGGATGAAGTCTTTGATGCAGGTGTTCATGTCTTAACCAATGGCAACCACTGTTGGGATCAGCGTGATTTCATGAAAACCATTGAGGAAGACGATCGTTTTATTCGACCTGCCAATTTTTTCCCCGAAGCACCGGGGCAAGGTTGGACAATTCAAGAAACAGCCTTAGGGCATCCCGTCGCTGTGATTAACACCATTGGGCAAATTTTCATGAATGGTACTTGGAACTGCCCCTTTGAAGCAGCCGATCAAGCGCTATCAGAAATACCTTCCGATGTTAAAGTGATTCTGATGGATATGCATGCTGAAGCAAGCAGTGAAAAAATGGGCATGGGCTGGCATTTAGATGGGCGTGCTTCTTTTGTTTATGGCACACATACCCATATTCCCACATGCGATGAAATCATTCACACCAGTGGAACTGCCTACCAAACTGATATTGGCATGACAGGCTCTTATCAATCGATTATTGGCATGAAAAAAGAAGGTGCGTTACATCGCATGTTGACCCGCCTACCTCAACGTTTCGAAGCGGTGGATCGTGGGGCAACCATTTTTGCTACACTATTACAATGTGATTTAAAAACAGGTAAAACCACTCATATTGAGCGCATTAAAGTCAATCCAAGCCATTAACTTCCGTAGTTTTTTACTCGGTTTTTAGATCCCCGATAAAAGATTTCGGGGATGACATTGCTGTATGTTCATCACTCTGGAAGTGCGGCTTTAGCCGCGCCGAATTTAGATTTAAGCATAGAATGACGTTTCTTAGATTCCGTGGGTGGCGTTTCTTTTCAGCAAAGTGCGTAACATCCGTCATTAGGCACCTGATTCTTTCGCTTTCATTTTAAGCACTTTCTTTCGAAGTGCCTCTAACAACGCATCAAAACCATGACGCTTCAAGGATGATTTGAAATCTTTTCGGAACGTTCCAACCAAGCTAACGCCTTCAATTTTAATATCATACACCATCCAACCTTGTGGTGTTTGATGCAATCGATAGGCAACGGGTGTTGTTTTATGCGCATCGATGACCCGTGTTTTTACACGCGCTTTATTCTTTCTAAATTCAGCATCATCATATTCAATCACTTGATCTTTATAGGCTGTTAAACGATTCCCATACGTATATTCCAGCAAATCACGAAAAACGGCTGTAAATGCAGCTTGCTGTTCGGCTGTATGTTTTTTCCAAGAACGCCCAACACTACGACGCGCCATTTCTCTATAATCAAAACGACCTGTTACTTGCTGGCGAATTGCTTGGCGATCTTCTTCTGTTAATGCTCCTTTACTGGTGCGCTCTTTTAAAACTTTCACAATACCACTGACTGCAGCTTCCACCACGGCTTTAGGTCCATCATGATTTTCAGATCCAACTGATAATACTGGAACAGCCAGCATACATAAGCCTAACAGCATTATTTTCATCATAGTGTACATATGCAACTCCTTTTTCTTCGCAACACACATCGTTTAGTTCAACATCCTAAATAACCAAGGTAAAATAATTATTCCTTACCTTGGAAAATATACTTACTGATTAAATCTTCGATATTGATAGCAGATTCTGTTTCTTCGAGTTCATCGCCATCAGTCAATACTTCATCATCCGCTCCTTGAGACATGCGAACATAACGCTCGCCAATAATCCCCTTAGTACGAACTGCGGCAATGGCATCAGTACTCAGATGAACACCTTTTTGAATTTCCAAGGTAACTACCGCCTCACTATCATCATTCAAAGCAATGGACGATAAACGTCCAATCGATACACCCGACATCATCACATCAGCACCAATGCGCAAACCACCTGCATCCGAAAATGTCGCTTTCAAGGTATAACCCGAAGAACCCATGCCCCCAATCTGCCCTAATTTAATGGCCATCCATGACATCGAAAGCACGCCAATCAACACAAATATTCCAACAATAACTTCAACCTTGCGATAAGACTGCATGATTTTATCTCCTCACTTTTTCATAATTTTTTATAGGAAAAACGATGTCAGCACATAATCCAAAATTAGAATACTCACAGAACTAATCACCACTGCTTGGGTGGTTGCATGAGCTACACCTTCTGTCGTAGGTTCAGCACGATAGCCCATATAAGTACATATCACGCCGACTAAAAAACCAAAACACAAAGCTTTCAACCAGCCTGCATATAAGTCCATAGGCACGACTTTAGCTACCATTTCACCCAGAAATGCGCCTGAATTTACGCCCAACAACTCCACACCGACAACATAACTAGCAGCTAAACCAATCACATCAAAAATAGAAACCAATAATGGTAATGCCAATGTTGTGGCTATAATACGCGGTAAAATCACCCTTGCATGCGGGTTGATCGCCATCATTTGCAAAGCATCCAATTGCTCTGTCACCCGCATAATGCCAATTTCAGCGGTGATACTTGAACCTGCTCGTCCAATCAACATCAAAGCACCTAAAACAGGGCCAAGTTCTCGCAGAATAGACAATGCCACACCTGAACCCAATAACGATTCAGAACCAAACTTGGCAAGCGTATAATAACCTTGCAACGCCAATACCATGCCCGTAAACGCACCCGTAATCGCCATAATAATTAACGAGCCCACACCCAAAGCATATATTTGAAGCACAAAATGCTTACCTTGCCAAGGTCGTTTGAATAAATGCGCCAAAGAAACCGCACTTAATACCGAAGCATCACCCACTTTTTCAATCGATTGCAAACACCAGCGACCAAGTCCGCCCAACCATTGAACCATCATCGATTGTTTTTCTACCATATTCATCATCCCATCCTCACAGTGCCGGGCTTATGCATCAAATCATCAACAAAAGCAGTTTCACTGCGTGAAAATGGAATCGGACCATCAGGACGACCTTCAATAAACTGCAACACACGCGCATCATCACTGTTGCGAATCATGTCCGATGTCCCTTCCATAATCACTTTGCCTTGCCACAACAAAATAACATGATCAGCAATGTCTAAACCTGCATGAACATCATGGGTCACGACAATGGATGTCATCTTCGCTTTTTTGGTTAAATCCAAAATCATATTGGAAATCACGCCCGCAGAAATAGGATCTAATCCTGATGTTGGTTCATCAAAAAACACCACTTCGGGATCCATCGCAATGGCACGTGCAAAAGCCACACGTTTCGCCATACCACCTGATAATTGAGAGGGCATCATATGTTCAAAGCCACGCAAACCGACTTGTTCCAATTTCATTGTTACGATGGTCTGAATAATAAAATCATCCAAATCAGTGTGTTCTCGCAATGGAAAGGCAACGTTTTCAAAGACGCTCAATGAGTTTAGCAGTGCTGAATATTGAAAAACCATGCCCATTTTAGCACGCAGTTCATACAACCTTTTTTGTCTGATACCCACAAGACTCTCATCAGAAAAATAAATGTTTCCCGATGTTGGACACTCTAAACTGGCCAATAAACGCAATAATGTTGTTTTACCTGAACCTGAACCACCCATAATCACTGTCGCTTCATGCGGTTTAACATGAATATTAACATCATCCAAGGCAGTCATGGTTCCAAATTTTCGAGATAAATGCTGAGTACGAATCATGGCTTGAATATAGTCAATACGATGACAAACAAAAGCTCAAATATTATATCTAACATTGGCAGCCTTCTCCACATAGCTAATCGCTTGCTCACAACTATCCTTCAAGCTACTACCTTTCGCTAAATATGCCGCAATCGCAGATGCCAAACGGCAACCCGTGCCGTGCAATTGAACATCACTCCATACCTGTTTGGGGTGTGAAAAAACATGACATTCACCTTGCATATTCACCAAGACATCATGCAACTCATCACCTTGACCATGCCCACCTTTTAATAACACAGCACATCCCAAATCATGCATCAATTGATGTGCGGTCGCTGTAACATCCACCACATCCGTCTGTAAAAAAACTGCTGCTTCATCCAAATTCGGCGTAAGCAATGTGGCTTGTTGAATCAAGGTGTGTTTTAAGCTATCAAGCGCCCCAGAATCCAATAAGGTTCGCCCACTGCTCGACACCAATACAGGGTCAACCACCAATGGTTTATCCTTATGATATAAATCCAAACAGGCTGCAACAGTTGCAATATGATCCGCGTCCAAAAGCATGCCTGTTTTTACCGCTCGCACATCATACATATCAAAAACAGCATGCAATTCGGCATCCAATTGCACCAAAGAAACAGGTTCAATACGTGTAATGACGTGATGATTTTGCGCTGTTAATGCCGTGACAGCACTACAAGCTCGCACCGATAAATCATGAAAGACGCGCAAATCAGCTTGAATCCCTGCCCCACCACACGAATCGGAACCACCAATGCTTAAACAAACAGGCAGACGGCTCATGCTGTTTGCCAAGCTTTCATGAGCTCAATCGTTGTTTCTTGAACATGCTCACCATCAAATATGCCTGAAATAATAGCCGCAGATGTAGCGCCCGCTTGTTTCACCTGTGCTATATTGTCCAAGGTAATGCCACCAATAGCGCAAATATTGATATCAGGAAACATTTGCCTTGCCTTTTGCAAACGAGGCAATCCCAAAACTGGCACATCAGGCTTGCTTTGGCTGGCAAATACTGCACCAAAAGAGACATAGTCTGCACCTTGCTGCAACGCCAATGTTGCAAATACGGCATCGGCACGACAGGTCATCCCAATCAACATCGTATCACCCAAATCATCACGAACTGCTGCAAGATTGACCACATCATCTCGCCCCAAATGCACACCATCCGCTCGCACTTCTTTTGCCATTTGCACGGAATCATTGACAATCAAACAAGCATCATACGATGATGTTAGTTCACGCAATGCCAAGGCACGTTTTAAGGCACGTTTATAGCCTGATTTTTTATCCCGAAATTGAAGTGTTTGAAGCCCACCTTGCAGCGATTGTTCAGCTTTTAAAAGCAAATCGTTCGTAGGCAAGTCCGCAGGTAAAATACCATAAAGACCCGTTATATTTGATGTCATGCGTCCAAAAGTTGTAATAAATCAGTAAAACGAGGCAATGACATCACACGTTCCTTATATTCTTCGGGCACATCTTGATAACCATGTTCTGCAAAAGCGACTGTATGACAGTGTGCTGCAAAACCCGCTTCGACATCAAAGCGCGTATCGCCTGTCATCACCGCTTCGGAAGGATCAATCCCCATCGCACGGCAGCATTCAATCAACATATCTGGCGCAGGCTTTTTGGCGAAACCATCTTCAGGTGATAATGCCAAGGTCATATAATCATCCAAACCCAATGCTTTGGTCACTTTCACCCTCGCTTTAGCGGGTTTCGCTGTGACAATACACATCGGCAAACCCTTCGCCTGAATCCCATCTAAGGTTTCTTTGACACCATCAAACATGCGAGCAAAATCGGCAGGGTGTTGTTCATAAAAATCTGCAAATGCATGATACATTGCCATCGTATCAGGATTATCCATTGGCTTACCCAACACATTGGACGCCAACTTTTGCGCACCGCCACCCACATGAGGTTGCGTTTCTTTCAATGTCATTTGGAAATCATAGCCCAACTTTTGTAAGGCACGGTTGGCATTGGCTTGAATATCAGGGAGTGCATCTATCAATGTACCATCCAAATCAAAAATAAATCCTTTAATAGGCATCACGCCCCCCTCTTTTTTTCACCATTAAATATACGTCAACCAAGATTCATGCTCAGGACTACGCCCATGTACCACATCAAAATAGTTACTTTGCAGTTCTTCAGTGATTTTACCGCGTGTGCCTGAACCAATCGTACGACCATCAAGCTCTCGAATCGGTGTTACTTCAGCGGCTGTACCTGTAAAAAAGGCTTCATCAGCCACATAGACTTCATCACGCGTAATGCGTTTCTCACGCACTTCATAACCTGCTTCATTCGCCAACTGTATAATGGTTGCACGTGTGATACCATCCAAAGCACTGGTCAGTTCAGGTGTATAAATCACCCCATCACGCACCAAAAAGAAATTTTCACCCGATCCTTCTGCCACCATTCCATCCACATCGAGAAACAACGCTTCATCATAACCATCACGTACCGCATCCGCTAAACCCAACATGGAGCTAATATAATTACCATTGGCTTTGGCTTTGCACATGGCAATATTCACATGATGACGGGTGAATGAGCTGGTACGAATCCGAATACCTTTGGTGATACCCTCATCACCCATATAAGCACCCCATGTCCATGCAGCAACCATCGCATGTGTCTTCAAATTATCCGCACGCAATCCCATACCTTCCGAACCATAAAACACCATCGGGCGCAAATAGGCAGAATCCAACTTATTATCCCTTACGGATGCTAATTGTGCTGCATTGAGCTCATCTTTTGTAAACGGCATGGGCATATTCATAATCTTAGCTGAACGAAACAAACGATTCGTATGGTCTTCCAAACGAAAAATAGCCGTGCCTTTTTCAGTGAGGTAAGCACGAACGCCTTCAAACACACCCATGCCATAATGCAAGGTATGAGTGAGGACATGCACTTTGGCATCACGCCAAGGCACCATCTCACCATCCATCCAAATCACACCATCCATATCTGCAAAATTCATACAAACCACCCTTTACATATTAAATTACCACGCTGTGGCATGATTGATTGATATGTCTCACAGCCAATACTTCGCACACCAACAGCTTATTTTTTTGTTGTTAAATTCTCATCAACACGAGAAAACAACTCTTTGGCAAAACGACGTGCCAATTTGGTGTTTGACCAATGGTTGTTTTTATAAGCTTGAGCGATGGTATGAACCTCAAAACGTGTCACTGTTTTATCGACACCATCATCACCTTTCATCGACTGATTCAAGACACGCGCCACAAAGCGATAGCGTATAGCCAACACGCCGCTTCCCCCAAGAAGATTTGAAATACTTGAGCTTTTTGAACGCTGACGCACCCAATCCGTCGTCAGTGTGCCACTGGCAGAATCCACACTTTGCACAGGTAAATCTAAGCCCGTCATCGCATTTAATGCTGCTGAAAACACATCACTCACAGGTTTTTCATACACTTTTGCATCCAAAGCGACTTGTTTACCCGCAATTTTTTTCGCAATGCGTTTAGGCATGACTTTGCTTACCGCAATTTGTTCTGCATGCGGCATACTCACTTGACCCAAGAGCCCTGGAGGCACATCCAGCGGTGGGCGAGATTCTGCCACGATTGTTTTAGCCGCTTTACTTGCGTTCTTACCTTCATCCACTCCCCACGTGTATTTAGTATCTTCATTTACACAAGCTGAGAGCCCCAACACCACAAGCGAGGCGGCACCGATAGTTACAATATTAATTCGTTTCATAGCGAGGGATTTAAGCGATGCTTATGCCATTGGTCAAGCAACGTTCAAACAATCCCTGCATGACGTAGCAAAGCATCCACATTGGGTTTGCGTCCACGAAATTTCGTAAAACCTTCCATCATTGAGCTACTTCCACCCATCGATAAAATACATGTTCGAAAGCGGTTCGCTGTTGTAGCATTCAAAACGCCTTCTTCTTCAAAGGCTGCATACGCATCTGATGACAACACTTCAGCCCATTTATAACTGTAATAGCCTGCCGCATAACCACCTGCAAAAATATGCGAAAAGCTATCTTGAAATTTATTAAAGGCGGGTGGCATGATCACGGCAACATCTTGTCGTACTTGATTTAAAACATCTTGCACACTGACATCTGAATGAACGTCATAGTCAGCATGCAAACGAAAATCGAACAATGAAAATTCTAATTGCCGCAACATCTGCATGCCTGATTGGAAATTTTTTGCGGCTGTCATTTTGGCAAATAAAGCATCAGGAATCGCTTCATTGCTTTCATAATGTCTCGCAAATAAATCCAATACCTCACGTTCCCAACAAAAGTTGTCCATAAATTGACTGGGCAACTCGACTGCATCCCAAGGCACGCCATTGATACCTGAAACACCCCGTGTATTCACTTCGGTCAACATATGATGCAAGCCATGACCAAACTCATGAAATAACGTCATCACCTCATCATGTGTCCACAATGCAGGCTTATCACCAATCGGCGCATCAAAATTGCACACCAAGTAAGCCACAGGCAATTGCAGTGTGCCATCAGGTTTTTGCCAACGCACCACACATTCATCCATCCAAGCACCCCCACGTTTATGGGCGCGCGCATAGGGATCAAGGTAAAAGGCAGCTATTTTCTTATTCTTGGCATCAAAAACTTCAAAATAACGCACATCATCATGCCAAACTTCAGCTTTCCCCTGACGAATCACAATGCCATAAAGTTTTTCAACCAAAGCA
The DNA here is from genome assembly GCA_030950975.1 of Mariprofundaceae bacterium. Classification (GTDB taxonomy): domain Bacteria; phylum Pseudomonadota; class Zetaproteobacteria; order Mariprofundales; family Mariprofundaceae. The sequence continues at coordinate 17,070 of JAUZQL010000092.1, forward strand.
AACATGCCCGATACCACGGATTGTTCAGGAAAATAAGGTTTTAACTCCTCTTGAGAAATCGCATAAGTATGCAAACGAAGTTTTTCAGAAGCATAAGGGATGTCCCAAGCTTGCAAATCATCTAAATCCAAGTGTTTGGCTGCAAATTCGCGTAAATCATGCAGTTCTTGTTGTGCCATAGGTTTGGCTTTATTTGCCAACTCATACAGGAAATCAACCACATCATCGCATGTTTCTGCCATTTTTGTGGCAAGCGAATACGCACTATAATGTTCAAACCCCAATAATTGAGCTTGTTCCTTACGCAATGCCAGCAATTCATCAATCACAGGTGTATTATCCAAATCACCACTACTGGCACGAGTCACAAACGCTGTATACATCTTTTGGCGCAAGGTTCGGTTCTTTGCATACTGCATCACTGGTAAATATGATGGCATATCCAAGGTAAACAACCAACCTTGTTGTTGTTCCGCTTCAGCACGTTGTTTCGCCCCAGCCAACGCCGATTCAGGCAAGCCCGATAAATCAGCCGCATCGTCAATCAATATGCTAAAAGCACGTGTCGCATCCAATACATGTTGTTCAAACAAGGTACTCAATTCAGATAAGCGCAAGCGAATGGCTTTGAAACGTGTTTTATCATCGCCTTGCAACTCTGAACCTGATAAACGAAAATCACGGATACTGTGCGCCAATACCGCACCTTGCTCATCATTTAAGCCCTGATTTTCTTCAGCAACACGCTTCATGATGGTAAACAGTGCTTCATTTTGAGCTAATTCTGTATGCCAAGCCGATATTTTTTGTACACCTTCTTGGTACACTTCACGCAAGGCATCCGAATCACAAACAGCATTCAAGTGACTTACGGGACCCCAAATACGTGATAAAGCTTCATCCATATTTTCAATGGGAAGCATTACATTCGACCATGATGGTTGTTTGACCGCGACCAATGCGTTCACGATTTGCCGTTGTTTTGCCAGTTCTGCATCCAAAGCAGGCAACACATGTTCAGGGTGAATTTTTTGAAATAATGGGAGGGGAGTCGTTAGACCTTCAGTCAATGCATTCATAATGCGCAAGCTATCAGTCCATTTTTTTCAAACCAGCGATACACCATGCTCATCACGCTTCAAGTGACTTAAATGCCGTCGAACAGGTAAAATACTATGCAAACTCATCGACAAAGCATCCATACCCATATCTAAAAAAGCTTGTGTGAAATCGGGATTCGCTGCCAGTTCGCCACAGACACAGACTTGTAATCCTTGCTGATTCCCTGCTCGAATCACCTGTTCAATCATGGATAAAATAATCGGATGTCCTTCTTGATAATAGGACAATACTTCTTCATCCGCTCGATCTGCAGCAAAGGTGTATTGCGTTAAATCATTGCTACCAATCGCCAGAAAATCAGATAACGCTGCCAAATCATCCACCATCATGACAGCCGCTGGTACTTCAACCATACATCCCAAGGGTACAGGGCTCATATCCAGATCTTCACAACAACGCAGCATGATATGACGCACTTGCTCCATTTCTTCGCACTGTGTCACCATCGGTACAAGAATACGGATTTGACCATAGTGAGATACCCTCAACAAAGCCCTTAATTGAACTTCAAGAACGGCTGGCGACTGCAACAATAAACGGATACCTCGCAACCCTAAGTTCGGGTTATCTGCTGCATAGTCATGCCCCGAAATAGCCTGAAACAATGCTCGTTTATCACCGCCAATATCCAATAATCGGAACGTTACGGTTAAACCTTTGGCTTCCTGCAATATTTGTAAATAATGTTGAAACTGCTCTTGTTCTGTAGGCTCTCGTTGATCATTAAGAAAAATAAATTCAGTACGACATAAACCAATGGCTTCAGCCCCCATCTCCAGAGCAAGCTTTACTTCATCATGACAATCAATATTAGCATACAATGGCATGCTCACACCATCCTGACTCAATGATGGTTTGCTTGCAAAATGCCTCAAACTCTGACGAATGATGTCAAAAGCATCCTTAAAACGCTGATAAAGCTGCTCTTCCTCATGCGTTGGTGATAACTTCCAATAATCACGTTCCGCATCAAGAATAATCGACATCCCATCGCTCACCTTGGTTAAATCCATATCCACACCCATCAAAGCAGGTATGCCAATACCTCGCGCCATAATCATCGCATGCGCGTTTAAACTTCCTTGCTCACAAATAATTCCTGCCACACCTGAACGCCAAAGTGTCATCATATCTGCAGGACTCACATCATGCGTTACCACCACCACAGGTTTTCCTTCCAATTGAATATTCACCGGCAAAGGACACGCCAATAGATGACGCATCAAACGTTCGCCAACCTGTTGAATATCCAAACGTTTACTACGCAAATAACTATCATGCATACTGTCAAACGTCGCTGTAATAGTATCAATTTGCTGCTTTAATGCCCATTCAGCATTGATATATTTATATTGAATCAAGCTTTTAGGATAGTCAATCAAATCAGGATCTTTTAACAACATGCGATGCGCATCCAAAATAAGCACTGCTTCTTGTTGTTTTAGGTTCAATACATAATCATATTCTACATCGATCTCTTGCAATGCTGCTTGAACTGCTTGCTCTAAACGCCGCTTTTCCCCCTCAACATCGTCCTTATTCAATTGGTATTCAGGAATTTGAGCACTGCCCACATTCACTTTTTGAATTTGCCCGATGACAATACCATGACTACTGGCAATCGCATGACCTTCCATGCGAAGGTTTCCCATCAGTCTCGCTCGCCAAAACGCTGATTGATTAAATCAACTAAGGCTTGAATCGCCATGATTTCATCCTCACCATCCGCTGATAAAACCAGTGTCGTCCCTTTCGATGCTGCCAACATCATGATGCCCATAATGCTTTTACCATTCACCTTCATATCACCTTTTCGTAGCGTAATATCACTTTGAAACTTGCCTGCCGTCGATACAAATGCTGCTGAAGCACGCGCATGTAAACCTAAACGATTCTGAATCTTCACTGATTGCTCAAGCATGTAATTCAAGCTCTGATGATGTCTCTGATAAGCTTGCTTGAGGCGACATAAAATCAGATGCCAAACAGAGATACTGACGACCTGATTTCATCACTTCTCGTGCCAAACTTGATAAATCAACACCGTCATCCATACGGCGAGACAAGGCTTTCACCAAAGCAGGTAAATTAAAGCCTGAAATCACTTCACATTGATGCTGTTTCAAAAAACTTAATGCGATATTACACGGTGTCCCACCAAACATATCCGCAAACACCAATGTGCCATCACCGTGATCACAACGCTCAATCATCTTTCCCAGTTCTTTTTGCAAGGCATCTGGCGCATCACTGGATAATACATCCAAAGTTTCCATATAGGCTTGAGGTCCAAGAATATGCTCAACAGCATGTTTCATTTCTTGCGCAATATGCGCATGACTTACCACTATAATACCAATCATCATGCCTCTCCAGTACGCACCAATTCCCGATGATAAATCACCGGATCTGTTAATTGTTTTGCTTTTGCCCATGCTGCCAAGCGTTCGGTTAAATACACCGAACGATGTCGCCCACCACTGCAACCAATGGCCACGGTAAAATAGCGTTTGCGTTCACGTTTTAATTTCGGCCAAATAAATGCCAACCAATCTTGTAATTTTTCTTCAGCCTCACTTACTTCTGGATGCGCCTCAAAAAAATGTTCGACAGGCTCATCTCGCCCCGTTTTTACGGCCAATTCGGGTTGATAATGTGGGTTTGGCAAAAAGCGCACATCAATCACCAAATCAGCATCCGAAGGCAAACCACGTTGATAACTAAAGGACATAAACGTACAGGTCATTACATCATTGTAAGGTGTTTCGAAATCTGGCACGCGCCAAAAAGTCTCAACCATTTCTGCCAGCTCATAAGGGTTCAATTCCGAACTATCCAACACAAGGTTTGCATGTTCTTTAAGTGGCTGCAAATACTTCTTTTCTGCATCAATCACTGAAGAAAGACTCATATCATCTGAA
>JAUZQL010000093.1 GCA_030950975.1 Mariprofundaceae bacterium
ATCTTTAAATGAAGCCCCACCCGTTAAGGATAAAACTTTAGTGATTGCAGCTGTCAACGTTGTTTTACCATGATCCACATGACCAATCGTACCAATGTTTACGTGCGGCTTATTGCGTTCGTACTTTTCCTTTGCCATTTCGCATCTCCATCAACATTTTTAACAAACAGTGAAAACCAATCATGCGTTTACACTAAACTGGAGCCTAGAGCGGGAATTGAACCCGCGACCTCATCCTTACCAAGGATGTGCTCTACCCCTGAGCCATCTAGGCTTAACAAGGGGAATCTCCACCTTGAAAAATGGAGCGGGTGGCGAGAATCGAACTCGCATCATCAGCTTGGAAGGCTGAGGTTCTACCATTGTACCACACCCGCAAATTAAGCGCGCAAGCACACTTTAAAATGGTGGAGAGGGCTGGATTCGAACCAGCGTAGGCGGAGCCAGCAGATTTACAGTCTGCCCCATTTAGCCACTCTGGAACCTCTCCCAAATCAATCGCTTGAAAAAACACAACCCCCATGAGAACACAGGGGTTGCGATATATGGAGCCGACAACAGGAGTCGAACCCGTGGCCTGCTGATTACAAATCAGCTGCTCTACCAACTGAGCTATGTCGGCTTAAACAAAACGACTGGCGGCGCACTTTAAGAAGAAAAAAAACAATATCAAGTTTTTTTTATGTCCGTAAAACACACCGCCATCAAAGCATTAAAGTTTCAGCTTTTCGATCCCTTCATGAATACGCGCCAAAGCTTCATCTTTACCTAACAAATCCAAGGTCACATCAATCGGTGGTGACACTGGTACGCCAGCAAGAAAGATGCGAATCGGCTGGGCTAATTTCCCCATGCCCACACCTTCAGCCTCACAAATGTCAGCAATCCATTGATGTGCTGCTTCGCCAGACCAAGCTTCAAGCTCTGCTTTAGCCAAAAATGCGTCCACTAAGGCCTTCGTACCTTCCTTGATATTTTTCTTCACTGCTTTTTCTTGATAACCCTGAGGTTTCTCATAAAAGAAACGTGCGCCAGCCACCAAGTCCAACAAGTTTTTCGAGCGTTCTTGCAAACATTCAATCACACCAAGCAAAGGCGGTTGATGGGCTTGTATATCAACTGCCAACAAACGTTCCACTTCACACACTAAATCACTCGGTTTTGATGCCTTCATCCAATGTGCATTCAACCAATCCAACTTTGCCTGATCAAAACGAGAGGCACTTTTACCCACAGCATTCAAATCAAATAGCTCAAGCAATTGTTCTAATGAAAAGATTTCATCATCACCATGTGACCAACTCAAACGTGCCAAGTAGTTCACCACAGCCGCAGGTAAATAACCTTGCTCACGGTATTCCGTAATCGCAACTGAACCATGTCGTTTGGACATTTTTGCGCCATCAGCTCCGTGAATCAAAGGAATATGGGCAAATTTTGGTACTGGCAAGCCTAAGGCTTCGTAAAGCTGAATCTGACGTGGTGTATTATTCAAATGATCCGAGCCACGAATAACATGCGTAATCCCCATATCTGCATCATCAATGACCACTGCCAAATTATACGTTGGCGTGCCATCACTACGCATAATAATTAAATCATCCAATTCTTCATTGGGAAAACATACATCACCCAAGACCATATCCCGCACCCAAGTCTCGCCTTCACAGGGGGATTTGAAACGAATGACAAAAGGTTCACCTTCAGGAGCATCCGTACGTTCTCGACAGCGACCGTCATACATCGGCTTTTGCCCAGCCAACTTCTGCTTTTCACGCATGTGATCAAGATCTTCACGCGAGCAATAACATTTATATGCCTTGCCTTCATCCAGTAGCTTATTGTCTGCCGCGATATGCAACGCTTGGCGTGCGCCTTGATAAATAGGCTCACCATCCCAATCCAAACCCAACCACTTCATACCATCTAAAATAACCTGCGTGGCTTCGTCTGTGGAACGTTCTTTATCCGTATCTTCAATACGCAACATAAATTCGCCGCCAAAGTGACGGGCATACAGCCATGAAAATAAAGCGGTACGAGCACCGCCAATATGCAACATCCCCGTTGGCGACGGGGCAAAACGCGTTTTTACAGTCATTTTTTATCCTTTTTTTACATAGCTATAGTCATTGAAACGATAGGAAGAAGGGCGACCTTAATCACTCGCCAACACATCAAAACAACGTGGGCAAACCTCATCATGAACATCATGATTTACATCAGCAGGCTTCGCAACATTCCAGCAACGTGGACATTTAATACCATCGGCAGCTTGAATATTCAAAACATCACCCGCTTGTGCATGGGCGACAATCAATAACTGTTCATAACTTTCATCAAGACTGGCTGCAAAAGTCGCATCCAAATTTGGAATTTGCACACTCGCAGCAATCGAAGAACCAATCACTTTATCTTTTTTCGCCACATCCATCGCCGTATTCACCTGCTCGCGCATATCAAAGAACTTATCCCATGCTTCCTTATCAATATTGACATCGGAAACATCAAGGAAGTTTTGAATATGAATACTTTCTGCCGTTGCACCTGGTAAAAAGTCCCAAATTTCTTCAGCCGTCATCGGTACAATTGGTGCAATCAAACGCACCAAAGCATGAGCAATATCATACAAGGTGGATTGCGCTGACAAACGGCGTGCTGAATTTGCAGCATCACAATACAAGCGATCTTTTATCACATCCAAATAAAATCCACCCAAATCTACCGAGCAAAAATTGTGAATTTCCTGATGAATTTGATGAAATTGATAGGTTTCAAATGATTGTTGCACATTGTTAGATACTTCTGCCAACTTATGCATCGCCCATTGATCTAGCTTCTTGCGCTGTTCCAACGGTACGGATTGAGCGACATCAAAATTTTCAATATTACTCAATAAAAAGCGAAGGGTATTGCGAATACGACGATACGATTCAGCCAATTGTTTGATGATTTCATCAGAAATACGAATGTCCGCCGAATAATCCGCCGAAGCAATCCACAGACGTAGAATATCCGCACCCATTTGATTGATAATTTTTTGAGGTGCAACCACATTGCCTTTGGATTTGGACATTTTATTGCCGTTTTTATCCACCACAAAACCATGCGTCAAGACTGCTTTAAACGGTGCTACGCCTCGTGTGCCCATGGATTCAAGCAAGGATGATTGGAACCAACCACGATGTTGATCGCTGCCTTCCAAGTATAAATCAGCAGGGGATTGTAAATCAGCACGTTGCTCTAAAACACAGGCATGCGTTGAACCTGAATCAAACCAAACATCCAAAATATCGGTTTCTTTTTCAAAGCTTGAACCACCACAATCAGGGCATGTTGCGCCTTCTGGTAAGAAATCCGCCACATCTTTGGCAAACCAAACATCAGCACCAGCGCCTTCAACCTGCTTGGCAATAGCTTCTACCACGGCAGGTGTTGTTACAGCATGCGATCCACATTCACAACGAATCGCCGTAATCGGAACGCCCCAATTACGTTGCCGCGAAACACACCAATCAGGTCGTTGCTCAACCATGCCACGAATACGATTTTCACCCCATGCAGGTGTCCATGCAGTTTCTTTGATGGCGGCTAAAGCTTTATCGCGCAAATCATTTTTATCCATCGAAATAAACCACTGCGGTGTCGCACGAAAAATCAATGGCTTATGACAACGCCAGCAATGCGGATAAGCATGAATGATTGAATCGCTTGCCAACAATGCGCCACAGCTTTGCAAATGCTCAACCATGATGGCATTGGCTTTATACACATGTTCGCCTGCAACAATCGGTGTTCCAGCCTCAAAAATACCATGATCATCGACGGGATTAAAGGCTTGAATACCATATTTCAAGGATACTTCGTAATCTTCTTGACCATGCCCCGGTGCGGTATGGACACAACCTGTACCTGCTTCAAGTGTCACATGATCGCCCAGTAAAATCGGCGCATCTTGATTCAAATAAGGATGACGGAATTTGCGGTTTTCTAATTGAGAACCTTTGAAATGGGCAATCACGTCACCTTCAACATGAATATCTTTTAAAACGTCCTCAGCAAGGGCTTCCGCAAGAATGATAATTTCACCCACGCTTAAATTGTCACATGCGTCGGCTTGACTGATGCGTAGCGCCACATAATCAAGATCTGCACCGACTGATACCGCTAAATTGGCTGGAATTGTCCAAGGTGTTGTTGTCCAAATCACCACCGATGTCTCAACGGTGAGTGCAGGATCGATGTCTGTTAAATCTTCGCCAGCTTTGAATTTTACAAAAATTGATAACGAGGTGTGATCTTCATGTTCCACTTCAGCTTCTGCCAATGCCGTGCCACATGAAACGCACCAATGCACAGGTTTAGCCCCTTTATACAAGCCACCATTGCCTAAAAACTTGCCAATTTCACGGACGGTATTCGCCTCAAAGGCATAATCCATCGTAACATACGGATTGTCCCAATCGCCTGTGATACCCAAACGTTTAAATTCCTGACGCTGAATATCAAGCTGTCCTTTGGCATATTCACGGCATTCAGAACGAAATTCAGCATCGCTAATGTCTTCTTTTTTACGTTTCTTTTTCTTGAATTTTTCTTCAACTTTTAATTCAATCGGAAGACCATGACAATCCCAACCTGGAACATAAGGCGCATCAAAACCCATCATTGTGCGTGAACGAATCACAATATCTTTCAGCACTTTATTGACCGCATGACCGATATGAATCGAACCATTTGCATACGGAGGTCCATCATGAAGAATAAACTTCGGTGCACCTTTGCGTGCTTCCCTAATCTGTGCGTAAAGGTTTTCTTCTTCCCATTTTGCAAGGCGTTTAGGCTCATTAACGGGCAAATTACCACGCATCGGAAATTTTGTTTTTGGTAGAAAAACAGTCGTTTTATAATCAAACTTTTCTTGACTCAAGAGAAACTCCAATCTGTATTCATCGCATTTGGTTTTTGGCGACACCTTAGGCAAAAGACAACAACTTGTCTCACAAGAACAATCATGGCGAAGAAAAATAGAACAAAATGGGCGAATGTTGAATTGGTTGGGGAACGTGGATTCGAACCACGGTTGGCGGAGTCAGAGTCCGCAGTCCTGCCGCTAGACGATTCCCCAAGAAAGTGGCTCGCAATGTATAAATCTTATGGCAGGTGTCAATTGATTATAGACTGTTATGGTTCGCAGATGAATCATATCATGAATACATATGGTCGCCCTCCTTTAACCTTGCTTCGTGGCAAAGGCAGTCGGGTTTGGGATGACCAAAACAATGAATATTTGGATTTTGTAGCAGGTATTGCCGTGAATACTCTCGGTCATGCTCACCCTCGATTGGTGCAAACCATCGCCCAACAAGCAGCCACCATGTTGCACTGTTCCAATTTATATCATATCCCTAAACAAATTGAGTTAGCGGAACGTTTATGCCAATTATCGCAGCTTGATCGTGCGTTTTTTTGCAATTCAGGTGCAGAAGCCAATGAAGCAGCCTTAAAATTAGCGCGTAAATATTTTTATGACCAAGGCGTGAATCGTTTTGAGGTGATTACAGCCACCCAATCTTTTCATGGACGCACCATTCAAACCATTGCCGCCACAGGGCAAGACAAAGTCAAAGTTGGTTTTGAGCCACTGCCCATAGGTTTTAAACATATACCGTTGAATGATATTCATGCGCTCACACAAGCCATTGATAAGCATACGGCTGCGATTCTTTTGGAACCTTTACAGGGTGAAGGTGGTGTAAACCTAGCCACACCTGCATACCTACAAGCTGTTCGAGCTTTGTGTGATCAACATGGTATTTTATTGATTTTAGATGAAGTACAAACAGGCATGGGTCGCACAGGCAGTATGTTTGCCTTTGAACAAGCCAACATTCAACCTGATATTTTAAGCTTAGCCAAAGGCTTGGGTGGTGGTGTACCGATTGGTGCGATGTTGACCAAAGAAACTGTCGCAAGTGCATTAAGCCCTGGTACACACGGCTCAACGTTTGGTGGAAACCCACTGTCTTGCGCAGCAGCACTCACCGTTTTAACGGTCATTGAAGAAGACCATCTATTGGAAAACGTTTGCGAAAGAGGTCAACAATTACGACAAGGTTTGGAGCATTTGAAGCCACGTTTTGATTGCATTGACGAGGTTCGGGGGCAGGGTTTGCTGCTTGGTTTGGCATGCAACAAGCCTGTTGCCCCGCTGATTGAATGTTGCCGTCAACATGGCTTACTGGTGTTAGCCGCTGGGCCGAATGTGGTGCGATTCCTTCCACCATTGAATATTAACACATCAGACATTAACGAAGCCTTGCTTTTGCTTGAAAAAAGTCTGAACGAGGTCACAACATGAGGCATTTCCTCACATTATTGGATTTAAAACCTTTTGAAGGAACCCAAATCCTTGAGCGTGCTTTTGAGCTCAAAAATATGCAAAAAACAGGCAAACCCCACCGAACCCTAGAAGGGAAGACCTTGGCAATGATTTTTGATAAAGCCTCCACACGAACCCGTGTATCCTTTGAAACGGGTATGTATCAATTGGGTGGGCATGCCTTGTTTTTGCATTCAGGCGCTACCCAACTCGGTCGTGGTGAACCCATTGAAGATTCAGCACGTGTCATTTCTAGCATGGTTGACGCAGTGATGATTCGTACCTTTGACCAGAGTATGGTGGAGAAATTTGCGCAATATTCTTCAGTCCCTGTGATCAATGCATTGACTGATTTAACCCACCCATGCCAAATTTTAGCCGATGTCATGACCTATATGCAGCACAAAGACAGCATTCAAGGTAAAACTGTTACATGGATTGGTGATGGCAACAACATGGCACATTCATGGATCAATGGTGCGACTGTTTTTGGTTACAACTTGAATTTGGCTTGCCCTGAAGCTTATTTGCCTGACGCATCCATCCTTCAACATGCTCGCAATATGGGGGCAAATATTGAAGTCACACAAGATGTTTTGGCAGCCAGCGCAGGTGTCGATTTGGTCACCACTGATGTATGGGCTTCGATGGGACAAGAAGAAGAACAAGCAGAGCGAGAACAAGCTTTTGCCAATTACATGGTGAATGATGCTGTCATGGGTGTGGCAAAACCCAATGCCTTATTTATGCATTGCTTACCTGCCCATCGTGGTGAAGAAGTCGCTGCGAGTGTCATTGATGGTCGGCAATCTGTAGTTTGGGATGAAGCTGAAAATCGTCTGCATGCCCAAAAAGCTTTATTAGAATTTCTATTAACACAATAACTGGAGTACGCATGTCTAAACAAAATGTAAATAAAGTTGTTTTAGCCTATTCAGGAGGGCTTGATACCTCTATTATTTTAAAATGGCTGCAAGATACCTATCAATGTGACGTGGTAACATTCACAGCCGATATTGGTCAAGGTGAAGAAGTCGAAGATGCACGGGTAAAAGCAAAAGCTTGCGGCGCAGCAGCCATTTATATCGATGATTTAACCGAAGAATATGTACGTGATTTTGTATTCCCTATGTTTCGTGGCAATGCTATTTATGAAGGGGAATATTTACTGGGAACATCGATTGCTCGCCCATTGATTTCCAAACGTATGATTGAAATTGCCAATATCGAAGGTGCTGATGCCGTCGCTCACGGTGCAACAGGTAAAGGCAACGATCAAGTCCGCTTTGAATTAGGGTTTTATGCCTTAAAACCTGATGTTAAAGTCATCGCACCTTGGCGTGAGTGGGATTTAAATTCGCGCAACGATATGTTGGCATATTGTAAAAAACACGGCATTGAAATCGAACGCAAACGCGAAGGTAGCAAATCTCCTTACTCGATGGATGCCAATTTACTGCATATTTCTTATGAAGGTTATGATTTGGAAGATCCTTGGGCTGAACCTTCTGAATCCATGTGGCGTTGGTCTGTCTCACCTGAAAATGCACCCAATGAAGCTGAATATATCGAATTGACCTACCAAGGTGGCAATATTACTGCCATCAATGATGTCACCATGACACCTGCTCAAGTATTGCGTGAATTGAATCGTTTGGGTGGAAAACATGGGATTGGACGTATCGATATTGTGGAAAATCGTTACGTTGGTATGAAATCACGTGGTTGTTATGAAACCCCCGGTGGCACGATTATGCTCAAAGCCCATCGTGCGATTGAATCCATCACTGTGGATCGTGAAGCAGCACATTTGAAAGATGAATTGATGCCTCGTTATGCCCAACTGATTTATAATGGTTATTGGTTTGCCCCTGAAACACGCATGATGCAAGCTGCTATTGATGCCTCACAGAGCACGGTGAATGGGACAGTGCGTTTGAAATTATATAAAGGCAACACGATGGTTGTTGGTCGCAAATCAGACAATTCTTTGTTTGATGAACGTCTATGCACCTTTGAAGATGATGAAGGTGCGTATAATCAAAAAGACGCAGATGGCTTCATCAAGTTAAATGCACTGCGTTTGCGCATGAATCAACTTGCGGGGAAATAATATGAGTGAAACAAGCACACACGATCAAGGCTATGCCACACCCATTCGCATCTTTCACACTATTTTTGCACTGTGCATGATGACACAACTGGCAGTTGGTGAATTGATGGATGTACCCGAAGTAGATGATGATCATGATGAAGCCAGTATCGCTTGGGTCACGCCAGCTATCGCACATGAAGGGCATCACAATCTTGTCCATGAAGGACCTGTGGAAGAAAGCTTGGGCTTTGAAGTACATGAGTATTTGGGTTTGACCATTGCCGCTTTGGTGGTGATTCGCATCCTACTTGCCATGACCAACCTACCTGGTGCCAATTGGCGACATCTTTTCCCTTGGGTATTTGCGTCAGGTCGCAAGCAATTGGCTGATGAAATTAAGTTGCAAATGGCAGGTTGGAAATCCATGAAACTTGCACCGCCTGAAGATGGCGAAGCTGTTGCCCGAAGTGTGCATGGTTTGATTGTTTTATCTGCCATTATCATGGGCATCACTGGAACGCTCTTGTATTTTGGCTGGAGTATTACCGCACCACAAACAGATGCGATTGAATGGATTGCATCGATTCATGAAACAGTGGTCGGTGGTTTAGAAGCATTGTTGGGTGCACATATTTTGGCTGTTATTTTACATCAACGCCAAGGTCATAATATTATTGCACGCATCAAACCCGGTGCTTAAATTGTAAATTACGCACGCTTTTAGAGCGTTGTTGAAGGCGTAGGTCGACTTTGTTCGCCTGCGCCTTTTTTTTGTTTTGACTAAGATAAACTACGCAAGCCATTCAAGGTTCAAGATCTGCCTCTCCAAACTCTTTTATGACAATATGTTTGGCTCCGCATACAGAACAATGAAATCGATGTACTTCCTTTCGCAAATCATCAAGCGATGTAAACGGCGTTCTCGGTAATATCTTCGCAACATCCTGCTGAAAATCACAATGCTCACAATACAGAAAAAATGTTGGTTTATTTTTTGGCATCTTCTGGCTCCGAATCTCTAATAGTGTTGTACAAATGGAAAGCTTACTTTTATGGATGATATAGTCATTCAAGTATCGCTATCCACATGAAAGACACAGCGAATTTGTCATAGCAAAGCATCTAAAACCCGACATACTCCGAACAGCAAACACTAAAACACACCATCGGCCAAGGAGAAAATCATGAGTTTTCATATCATCAGTTCCAACAAGATGGAAGATTTAATGCAATGTATGGGGCAAACATTACTTGCTGACCCATTAATCGATCCCTTGAGTCCTGACATCATTCTTGTCTCGGGGATGCCAATGCAACGTTGGTTAGAGCTAAAGCTTGCTGATGTGATGGGCATTCAATGCAATATTGATTACCCCATGCCTGCCTCTTGGTTGTGGTCATTGATTTCAAAAAACAGTGGGCAAAGCGATGCTTTATCACGTGAATCATCGGCTTGGCTTATTTTTCAACATTTGCCCAACTTGTTAGAACAGGTCGAATTTTCTCCCCTACGTCATTATTTACAGGGGGATAGCGATGCAGTGAAACGTTGGCAGTTGGCAGATCGCATCGCCGATACATTGGATCGTTATCAATATTATCGCCCTGATATGATTCGTCATTGGAGTGCTGGCGGTGGAAAGGATTGGCAAGCAAAGCTTTGGCGAACTTTATTGGATGACATAGGGCAACATCATCACCGTGTTGCTATGATGGATCAATGGCAAAAAGATTTGGCACAAGGCTCGAAAGAAGCCTTACAAGCCTTGCCCAAACGCATCAATATATTTGGCATTTCAAGTTTGCCCCCCTTGTTATTGGGATTATTGCAACAACTCTCTGAATCCATTGATATTTATTTTTATCATACCAGCCCGACCTCAATCTATTGGTCAGATTTAATGTCTGAAAAGATGGCGGCGAAGAAACGACTCGAAGATCCCGATGAAGACATGTATTTGGAAACAGGGCATGAGCTTTTGACATCATGGGGTCGGCAAGGTCAGATTTTTCAAGATTTATTACTCAATCATGATGCCTTACAAGCCTTTGAACATGATGGTTATCGTGATGATTTCCCTGATTCCACTTTGGGCAAGCTGCAACACGATATTTTTCAAACCACACGCACCCCAAGGCATGAGCAAGCTATCGATGCTTCCGTGGCGATTCATGTCTGCCATAGTCCCTTGCGTGAATGTCAGGTATTGCATGATGAATTGTTAAAGGCGTTTGAAAGCAATCCTGATTTAAATCCTGAAGATGTATTGATCATGATGCCCGACATCAATCTTTATGCACCTTATATCAAGGCTGTATTTGAACGGGGAGAATATGCTCAAAAATCCGTTCGACCGTATATTCCATACAATATATCCGATGTATCTATCAGCGATGATAAACCTTTGGTGCGAACCTTTCTGACGCTGTTGAATCTACCT
>JAUZQL010000094.1 GCA_030950975.1 Mariprofundaceae bacterium
TAGCACATAAAGGGCAATCAAGTTGGGCAATGCCATACTTAACAACATTAAATCACTGAAATCCAAAATATTTCCAGCACTGGTCACAGAAGCAAGCACAATCACAGCTACAAAAAGGATTCGATAAAGCATGGAAAAACGCTCGCCCAAAAGATAAGTCCAACAGCGTTCACCATAATATGACCATGAAATCATGGTACTATAAGCAAAAAGCACCACGGATATGGATAAAATGATAGGAAACCACCCAATCACAGAGCCAAACGCCGCCGATGTCAGCGCTGCCCCCTGACTATCATGAATCAAATGAGCATATTGGGGATCTTGATACACGCCTGTCATCACAATGACCAAGGCTGTCATGGTGCAAATGACAATCGTATCAATAAAGGGTTCATACAATGCCACCATGCCTTGTCGAACTGGATATTTAACCGATGCGGCAGAATGAGCAATCGCCGCTGAACCAATGCCTGCTTCACTGGAAAATGCAGCACGTTTAAAGCCTTGAACAATCACGCCGATGATGCCACCCGCTACAGCAGCAGGTGCAAAAGCTTCGTGAACAATTAAACCAAGAATACTAGGGATTTCACTGGCATGAGAAAAAATAATCCACAGACATGCGGATAAATAAATAGCCACCATTGAGGGAACAATGGCTTCAGCGGCATGGGCAATACGTCGAATACCACCAATAATGACCACGCCCACAGCAGTCGCCATCAAGATGCCAAACATCAGCGGATAATGTTGAAAAAAGGGTAATTGTTCTTGCACTGCACCCATCGCTTGTGAAAGTTGGAAGGCATTGCCCCCACCTAGCGATGAAAAAATACATAACATTGCAAAGAACATTGCCAAACCTTTACCTAGCGATGTCATCCCCTTTTCAGCAAAACCCTTGGATAAATATTGCATCGCCCCACCCATGACATGCCCATTCGGGCGAAATTCACGGTACATTTGCGCCAAAGTAACTTCCGTAAATTTAAGTGTCATGGCAAAAAATCCAGCGACAATCATCCAAAAAGTAGCCCCCGGACCACCGATACCAATGGCAATCGCAACCCCTGCAATATTCCCTAAACCCACCGTCGCAGAAAGCGCGGACGTTAAAGCTTGAAACGAAGAAATTTCACCTTTGTCATCTTTGGAAGTGTATTTACCACGAATAATGGCAAAGGCATGCCCCATCATACGAATATTAATAAAACCAAAACGAAGGGTGAGATAAACGCCACCCATAATCAGCCATGCCACAATAAAAGGCATCGAAGCCTCTCCCGGCATCACATCAAAAAAGAAAATACTGGCAATCACACCGTTCAGTTGCCCAAAAATGGCATCAATACTGCCGTCGCTTGCATACGCAGAAGGTATGCATAACACGCTTATAAAAAAGAAAATAACTGAATGTTGAATGGTTTTCACAATGTCTCCCACCTCCAAAATGAATGCGAAGTCTGGCAGCTTTACCCCACCCCTTGCAAACATCCCTTGTCTCGCTAGAAACGTTCACCATGAAAATGCTATTATTGTTTCTTATGATGTTTGTCAACACTGCCTATGCAGTCAACTTTGATATTTATCAATCGGATTATAAACCCTTAAACCTTGCCATGTTGGTGGATATTGCCCCCGAATATGAAGATGATGAGGCACTTTTTTATCAGGTCGTTACGGGCGATTTAGCCACCAGTCAATCCTTTAAAATACAAAATCCCATCGGTTTCATTGCCGATCCCAATGAGGCTTTTATACAAGTTGCTTATGATGATTGGCGTATTATTGCCACAGATACCTTGGTTTTATGTCGTCTACGGCGAGGCGAAAATCAATGGGTGTTAGATGTACAATTACATGCCCCCTTTGAGAAAAAACTACTCGCAGAAAAACACTTTCAAGTCGCAGGCAATGCGCTCAGAGGTTTAGCTCATCAAACTTCAAATTTTATTTATCAAGCTGTATTGAAAATTCCAGGACACTTTTCAAGTCATATTATTTATGTGACCAAACATGGTGATCAATCTGACTTGGTGTATATGGATCAAGATGCTGCAAATCGGCAAGTGATTGGGCGTAATTTCACCTTATTATTATCGCCAGATTGGTCACCTAACGGTCGTTATATTGCACTTAACACTTATGTGGGCAATCGCCCTCGTTTGGAGTTTTTTGATTTAAAGACAGGTAAACGTGATATTTTTGCTAGTTTCAAAGGTTTAAATAGCACACCTGAATATTCACCCGATGGAAAATACATTGCTGCAACTTTATCAAAATCGGGCAATCCAGATATTTATATTTACAATATTCAACAACGCACTTGGCGAGCTTTGACGCACCACCGCGCATTGGATACCACCCCCACATGGTCGCCTGATGGAAAGTGGATTGCTTTTGCCAGTAGTCGTGCAGGTTCGCCTGAAATTTTCCGAATGTCCGTTCAAGGTGGCAAAGCAGAACAAGTGAGTCTTGAAGGAAAATACAATACATCACCCGTTTGGTCACCCAAAGGGGATCGCATTGCGTTTATCACCAAAAAAGAATGGTCATTTGCTTTAGCCACTGCCCGCATGGACGGTACAGGCTTGCGGTATTTAGCCACAGGCGATGCGATTGAATCCCCCACTTGGTCACCCAATGGACAAATGATTCTTTATTCGGCTGAAGATCATGGTGTACGCCGCATTTATCGTGTACCTAGTTGGGGCGGCACAGCTGTGCCGATAACACCTGCAGGTCAGGATGCTTCAGATCCTGCTTGGTCAAGGCGCTAAGTTTTACTTCAACATTGAAGGCAAACTAAACGTCACATTTTCCTCTACTACGTTAAGTGAGTGTACATGTGCATGACCGTGTTGTTTAAGACAATCAATCACCTGTTGAACCAGTTTTTCAGGTGCAGATGCGCCTGCGGTGATGCCAATATGTTGTTTCCCTTCAAACCAAGCCACATCAATATCATGTTCATCATCAATCAAATAGGCAGGCGTTTGACAGCGTTCCGCCACCTCTCGTAAACGATTGCTATTGGATGAATTTTTAGAACCAATTACCAACACCACATCGCTTTTTTCAGTCAATGCTTTGACCGCTATTTGTCGGTTACTGGTGGCATAACAAATATCTTCACGTTTGGGTGCTGCAATGTTGGGAAAACGTTGTTGTAAGGCAGCAATCACATCCTTGGTATCATCCACACTTAGCGTTGTTTGGGTCACAAAGGCTAATTTATTAGGATTGCTAACCACCAAGTTTTCGACATCTTCAGGTGTCGACACCAACAAAACTGCGCCGTCTGGTGCTTGCCCCATTGTACCTTCCACTTCGGGATGACCTGCATGACCAATCAAAATCACTTGATGACCCGCAGCATAATGACGAAGCAATTCCAAATGAACTTTGGTAACCAGCGGACATGTCGCATCAATCACACGCAAATCCCGTTTTTTCGCTTTTTCCTGAACCGCTTTACTCACGCCATGTGCCGAAAAAATAAGCAAAGCACCATCGGGTGCATCTGAGACTGAATCGACAAAAACAGCACCTTTCGCTTTCAAATCCTCGACAACATGGCGGTTATGTACAATTTCATGGCGTACATAGACAGGGCTTCCATAG
>JAUZQL010000095.1 GCA_030950975.1 Mariprofundaceae bacterium
GTATTTTACATCTATCCCTGACCCTCGCCCCGGTACACCTGCATCGAAATCAGACGATAATGTGGCGGAAGATGTCAAAGATGTCCGTTTACAACAACTTCTTGAACTCACCCGTGAACAAACACGTCACCACATGCAGCAACAAATTGGCAAAACTGTGCAGGTTTTGGTGGAGCGTGAAAGCCGCACGGATGGTGACATGCAAGGGCGGTCGTCTGATTATCGTATTGTTCATTTTGAAGGTCAGACACGTCAAATAGGACAAATCATGCCCGTACGCATCACCCAAGCTTATGGTCAATCACTGCGTGGGGAGTTGATTCTTGCCTAGTCCTGGAGTGTATCACCGCTATAATCTGAACCTTCCTGAATTATCCGCAGACACCTTGATGCGTCTTTCTGGCCCAAACCAACAACATATTCACCGTATTGAAGATGCCTTGGATATTGATATTATGGGGCAGCCGGGCGCATGGCATGTTGAAGGTCGGCAAGCAGAATTTGGCGCACAAGCTTTGCGTGCTTTGGCATCATTGGCGTGTACCATGTCACCCAATAAAGCCGATGTAGAACAAATTTTACGCACACTCCGTTATAAAAAAGACAACAAAGAAATCATCAGTCAAAAAAATATTATTCTCAAAGCAGGGCGGCGCAATGTACAAGGGAAAACCCCCAATCAATGCACTTACCTTCGTCAAATGCAAGAAAACACCCTGACCCTTGCTGTTGGTCCTGCAGGTTGTGGTAAAACCTACTTGGCGGTGGCAGCAGCGGTGGTGGCACTGACCACCGAACAAGTGGAACGGATTATTTTAACCCGACCTGCGGTGGAAGCGGGTGAAAAATTGGGTTTTTTACCGGGTGACTTGCAGCAAAAAGTGGATCCTTATTTACGCCCATTGTTTGATGCCTTGAGCGATATGTTGGGGCTTGAAAAAATGAATGCCTTGATGGAACAAAATCGCATTGAAATTGCACCCTTAGCTTACATGCGTGGTCGCACACTCAATGATGCCTTTGTCATTCTGGATGAATCTCAAAATACCACCCAATCACAAATGAAGATGTTTCTCACTCGCTTGGGGTTTTCATCAAAAATGGTGGTAACAGGTGATATTACACAAGTGGATTTACCTCATGCCAGTCAAAGCGGTTTATTGCAGGCTTTGCATGTCTTAAAAGGCATCAAGGATATTGGGATTTCTCATTTAAGCTCACAAGATGTGGTTCGCCATCAATTGGTTGAAAGTATCGTCAATGCTTACGAGTCACATGAATGATTGAGCTCATCATTGACGATGATTTAGATGAAGCAATACAAAGTAATATCGTTGGCATCCAAGACATACAAGAAGCTTTTAATGCCACCTTTCAATGCGTAAACATGAAACCTGTAAATATCACCGTTTGCATTCGTTTTGCTGGCAATGATGCCGTACAAACACTCAATGCACAGTGGCGTAATAAAAATAAAGTTACTGATGTGCTTTCCTTTCCCATGCAAGAAGCGGATGCGCTGAATTTGGAAGAACCCTTGGGTGATATGATTTTGGCATTGCCTTTTGTCTTACAAGAAGCCAATGATTTACAACGTGATATCGCTGCGCATCAACTTCATTTGATGATTCATAGTTTATTGCATTTGTTGGGTTACGATCATATTAAAGATGATGATGCGCATATCATGCAAGGCTTGGAATGTCGTATTATGCGAACATTAAAGCTGCATTCGCCTTATCCAGATATCATGGTTTAACCATGTTTGCCAATGTAAATCAACATATTCGGACACGCCTGCTAAGATTATTACGACCAGGTAAAACCCATCAAGAATTATTAACGGTGATTGAACGTTCCGAAGCTATTTTATCAGATGAGCAACGGCGTATGTTTGAAGCCATGATTAATTTCCAAGAAACACGGGTGCGTGAAATTATGGTTCCACGCTCCGATATGTATGTCATTGATGAGACATGTAGCATGCAAGAAGCCGCAGCATTGATGGTTGCATCGAATGTGTTGCGCTTGCCTGTGATGAAGGGCGATAAGGATCATATCGTCGGTGTTATCCATAGCAAAGCCTTGTTTGCAGCGTGTATTCAAGATGAGGCTATCGCATTAGCTGATTTGATACAGCCTCACCTTAGCGTCCCTGAACTTTCTCATATCGCCCCCTTATTGATTGAAATGCGTGAAAAGAAACAGCATCTTGCCATTGTTTTGGATGAATTTGGTGGCACAACAGGTTTGGTCACGTTTACAGATTTACTAGAAGAAATCATGGGTTCGATGGATGAAAGCAGCCGTTTAGAACGTCCTGAATATATGTTCCATGATGATGGTTCGGTGGAAGTATCCGCTCGCATACATGTGGAAGATTTAGAAGCAATCATCAAAACGACGCTGCCAAAAGGTGATTACGATACCTTAGGTGGACTCATTTTGAATGAATTGGGACGTATTCCAAATCAAGGTGAACAGTTATGTGTCGCAGGTTTGGATATTCATATTCAAGAGGCTGATCCACGCCGTATTGTGCGTGTACTTATCAAAGCCAAACGGTGATGTTTTCTTCATGGCTGATGCGTGTGTTCGCAGGTTTTTTATGCGGTGT
>JAUZQL010000096.1 GCA_030950975.1 Mariprofundaceae bacterium
GTAATTCTTCAATCAACGATAATGATTGTCCATCGCCCAGACTTAAATCTGCCACCAACCCCTGCCAAGGCTTTTCTGCCAACATGACACGAGCTTCCTTTAAGCTACTAGCTTGTCCGACATAAATTTCTACACCTAAATTTTCAACAATTTCGGATATCACTTCTCGTACAGCGGGCTGATCCTCAAGCACCAATATATCTAACATTTATTCACTCCCAAACCATAGGTATCTACACATCTTTTAGTTGTCAAATTCATGCATCAACAGTAAATCTCGGGCAATCATTCATAACTGATGTTACGCATACCATCAATTAATAATTGGCGGACTCCCATCTTAAAAGTCAAGCCTAAAACGAAGCTTAACCATGTTAAAGCATTGATTTCTTAAAAAATGACCTTGATAGCAAGTATTTTAGTGCACTAGTGAAAACTCAATATTTCAAAGCTATGTTGTAATGACCTTGCATATTTCGACAATCACCTTGCTTGCCTGAAAAGCCTTGAGTATCTTGCCGCTTCTTAATTTTTTTGTTTCCAGAGGTTTCATTATGCTCGCAGTCATGCGCAATCAGGCTCAATCTTGGCTTGCCAAAGTTCTTCTTGGCGGTATCGCTATTTCTTTTGGACTTTGGGGTGTCGGCGATTATTTTATGGGTAACCATGTTTCTTATGTTGCCGAAGTGGATGGCACACCCATTACCGATTCTCAATTTCAACAAGCGTATGAACGTCAAGTGAATAGTTATCGTTCGATGTTGGGCAAACAATTTTCTAAATCAATGATGGAACGATTGGGCATTAAAAATGATACCTTGCAAACCATGATTAATCGTCAATTGATGTTGGATGAAGCGACGCACATGGGTTTGGTTGCCTCGGATGCGGTACTTGCATCGTATGTTCAAAGTAACCCATCATTTCAAGAGGCTGGGGTCTTTAACCCTCAACGCTATCGTATTTTAACACGCAACATGGGCTTTCGTACGACGCGTGATTATGAAAATGATACCCGTGCCAATTTAATGATTAATGCCTTACAACG
This sequence comes from Mariprofundaceae bacterium, assembly GCA_030950975.1. GTDB lineage: Bacteria > Pseudomonadota > Zetaproteobacteria > Mariprofundales > Mariprofundaceae. The sequence goes on from JAUZQL010000096.1 coordinate 1,049, forward strand.
TGCCATTATTGATTCAGCACATGTGAGCGAACAAGATATTCGTGCGCAATTTCAACGTGAATTTGAACAACGTACCATTGCTGCTGTGCTTATTAGTCCTGCTGATTTAAAACAAGATATTCCGATAGATGATGCACAAGCCAAGGCTTGGTACAAGGCTCATCCACAAAATTATCAATCCAAATTAAGCGTGAAGATTCAAGCGGTTGTGATTGATCCCACAGAGATTGCAAAAGATTTACAAATTGATGAAGAAGACATCAAACAAGCCTATGAAGATCGTAAAGCTTCATTCACTCAAGATGGTAAGACTCAATCATTGAGTGATGTTCATGATACCTTGAAACATAGTTTACTGACTGCGAAAGCGCGTGATGAAGCGTATAATTTATCACAAGATTTGGATAATGCTTTAGGTATGGAAGATTCATTGGAAGCCGCTGCGAAACAAGTCGGTTTAGCTGTTTATAACAGTGGTGAAGTGAATAGTAGTTCTGCCTTGGCTGATTCTTTGTTGTCTACGGATGCGGGACTTCGTCAAAAAGCATTCACGACAACACCGGGTGAAGCCGTTGATATTGAAGAATTAGATGATGGTCGTTTTGTCGCTTTATCGGTGGTTCATCGCACTGAACCGCATACCGAAGCCTTTGCTGATGTGGCAGCGCGTGTTTATGCTGATGTTCGTGCCGATGCAGTACAACAAAAAGTCAATAAAGCAGCAAAAAGCATTTTGGCAAATGTCGCAGGAAAAACACCAGATGCCGTTGTACAAGCTCATGGTTATGCTAAATTTTTATCCAAACCTGTTCGTCGTAATGGTGAGGGAGATGATTCAGCTTGGTTGACGACTGCCATGATTGATGCGGCTTTCCAAACCGATCAAGGTCAATGGAATCCAACACCTGTGCAAACGAATCGTGGTTTGGCATTGGTTTATGTTCAACAAATCTTGGCAGGTGATGATAAAGTGTTTGCGAAACAACAAGACGATTTGAAACGTACGGCACAAAAAACAAAGGGTGCGGTTCGTTTTGCACGTTGGATGGCAACGGTTCGAGCTCGCCATGACATTGAAGTTCATCAAAATATCTTAGCTAAAATTTAAATCGCTGATATTGCATACTTTGGTGAAAAAAAAGCGTCATCCTGTGGTCTTTTAATCGAATTTTAGGATGAACGTTGCTGTATATTCATTACCTTGGAAGTGGGGGGGTGTCCGCCCCGCATCGAAGATAGAGGGGGGGG
>JAUZQL010000097.1 GCA_030950975.1 Mariprofundaceae bacterium
ATCAAAATATATTTATTGGGTTTCAATCATATCTGCGCAACAAAGATATTGCTTATACAGAAGTGCTATTCAATGACTGAGGGAGTATAAAAAAAATGTCTCATTATGATATTTTAGTGATTGGTTCAGGTCCTGCGGGACATAGGGCAGCCATTCAAGCTGCCAAACGCGGTAAACATGTCGGGTTGGTTGAGCGAAAGCCGCGTATTGGTGGTGCTGGTTTACAAACAGGTACGATTCCAAGCAAAGCACTGCGTGAAATTGCTTATAGTGCCACGATGGGCGCAAGTCATGGCATGCGTAATGTCCATCCCAATATTATCCGCCAACATAATTTTTTATCGGAATCTATCCGTCAAAAAGATATTGTGATTGATAAACAAGAGTCTGTTTTTCTCAATCAATTGATGCGTAATGGCGTGGCTCTTATTCCGGGTGAAGCTACTTTTTTAGATGCGCATACATTGTCAATCACCACGCCCAAGGGTCAACAACATCAACTTCAGGCGGATAAATTTATTTTAGCCACAGGTTCTCGCCCCCGTCGCCCTGCGGATGTTCCCTTTGATAAACAGCGTGTATTGGATTCAACGTCCATCTTGCATATGCGAGAGTTACCTCAAACATTAACGGTCGTGGGTGGTGGTGTGATTGCTTGCGAATTTGCCACCATTTATGCGTCATTGGGTGTGGAAGTCACCATTGTTGATTCACATCGTCAAATTCTTACTTTTTTATGCGCGGATGTGGCTGATAATTTAGCCACAAGCATGCAACATTTAGGTATCCAAATGCAAATGAATGAAAGCATTCAAAGCATTACCCGAGAAGGTGAGAAAGTGATACTCGAATGCAACGATAAGCGTCTGGAAAGCGATTGCTTACTCTATGCATTAGGGCGCATTCCCAACATTGAAGATTTGGGTTTACAAAATTTAGGCATTCAATGCCACAAACGAGGCTGGATTGAAGTCAATAAACATTACCAAACCAATCTTTCTCATATTTACAGCGTCGGTGATGTCATTGGCGCACCTGCTTTAGCAGCTACAGGTATGGAACAAGGTCGCATTGCGGCTTTACATGCGTGCGATGCCAATGAAGATATTACATCCAGCCACTTGCCAATGGCTATTTATACGATTCCAGAAGTTGCATGGGTGGGTGATACGTCCACACAGTTGGATGAGAAAAGCATTGAATATGTGACGGGTTTTGGTGCTTACCGTGAAACAGCACGTGGGCAAATCATTGGTGATTCCAATGGTATGTTGAAACTTATTGTCGAAGCTCATAGCCGTAAACTTTTAGGCGTACATATTGTTGGCGAGTCCGCTAGTGAATTGGTTCATATCGGGCAAATGGTGATGAATTTAGACGGCACAGTGGATGATTTAATCCGCCATGTTTTTAATTATCCGACACTGGCAGAATGTTATAAAATAGCTGCGTTA
>JAUZQL010000098.1 GCA_030950975.1 Mariprofundaceae bacterium
AATCTATGAAAAAAAATCGTAGCTTAAAAAATATGGTCTTGGTTGAACGTGCCTTTCGCATGCGTCAAATATGGCGAGTCTTATTATTAACCTTGTTAAGTGTGCTTATTTCAACGGTGGCGCTGGCATTCTTTTACGCTCATTTGCTTGAACTCTTTTCAGGTGGCGATATGCCACTTTATTTTGCCCCTGAAGAATTACAAAGTATGAGTGCCAATATTCCAGGTATGCAAGAAACCATGATCAAATGGCTGTTGATTTTGGGAAGTATCAATGCCGTGATTACCATGATTGCCGCTGTTTTTATGACCTATAAATTGGGTGGGCCGTTATATCGCCTTAAAGCAGATATGTATCGCATTGGTGAAGGTGATTTAAGTACACACATTCACCTTCGTAAAGGTGATGAATATCAAGATGTTGCAGATTCTATCAATGACTCAGTGGCACATTTACATCATGCTGTTCAAGGTATTCAAACCCATGTCCAAGCATTGCATCACATCACATTGCAAGGCGAGGATCAAGTTGCTTTAAATAAAGTCATCTCTGATATTGAATCCGAACTCGATTACTTCACATTATCGAAGAAAAATCACTAATGTATCGTCGTTCAAGCATGACATGTATGGTCATGTCCGAACTTCATACTTGAATTACTATCAAATGCGTTTCTTTTTATGTTTCACGATTGCGATATGTCTATCACCAACATCTTTATGGGCATCAACACGTGCTTCTGTGCTGTATCAAAAGGCTTTGTCTGCCTTACAAAAACAACAAACATCCACTGTTTTAAGCCTTTCTCAACAAATACAAACAGACTTTCCATCAAGCCTTGAAGCTAAAAAATCCGACTATTTATTAGCACGTGCTTGGGAATTAAACAATCAAGCAACACAAGCATTGCAGGCTTATCGCCGTTTTCTGAAACACCACTTAAACACTGTCCACCGTGTGGATGCACAATTGAAAGTAAGTTTGATTAGCACTGCTCTGAAAGAAAATAAACCACCTGTGCTTCATTTGATGTTAGCAGCCTTAAATCAGCGAACTTTATCACACGATGATGCAGCGATTACTTTATTAAAAGAATTATTAACCCAGTACCCTCATAGCCGTTTGGCGGATGATGCCTTGAATATCATGGCATATATGCAATTGGTGGATATACATGATGTGCTTGGGGCAAAACAATCCTACCAAGCATTGTTGAAAAGATACCCTCATTCCAATTATATCGACAATGCCATGTATGGTTTAGCTGTGGCATTAGAAGATAACAGACAGTGGGAAGCTGCGCGTCGAGCTTATACAAAGCTCAAAAAGAAACATATGTCAGTGAGTATGTTAGGGCTTTCGTTTGCCAAAGATAATTATTTATCACGTGTGTGGTTCAATAAAGCTAGCTCCCGATTAACACATTTGAATGAACATCAGACAATGGAACAAAAAGGCTCAGCCTTTATTCAGAAATATGGTTTTATGCTCGGTATTGGCGATCGAGTCGATGTCGATATGCCTGTGGGTAGTGGAAAAAACTACCAAGCGCTTTGGTTAAGAAGTCAACAATTGGGCTTACATCCACAATCCATCACGCATTGGATTACGCATGATACAGATTGGCAATGGGAAACCCCCGATCGTCTCAAAGCCTTGGTTCAAGCTGGCTATACACCGATTGTGGTAGACTGGTATTTTGGCGATCAAATTAGCCCTTCATTTGTAAGCCAACATGCCGCTGAATATCGTCGACATATTCGTGAGCAATTGATTCCATTGATTCGTGATTTACCCGAAGTATGGGTATTACTTGAACCTGAATTTAATAAAAATGGTATCGAAAAATGGCAACCGTGGGGAACCTTAAGTCGAGATGTCGTGGATATGATTCATCAATCGGTTGCAGGTTCTCGGGTTGGCTTTGTACTGGGCAATTGGACAGATACACAGCAATCATCATTGATTGAAGTCATGGGTGAAACGGTGGCACACTCTGATTTTGTATCTTTTCAAGAGATGATATCAAGCTTTGATGGACGCTCAGCGATGGATGCAGCTTGGAACCCTGTCGATCGCAGCCTACGTTTGGCTTCCTATTTACAGCAGGCTTTTCATAAACCTATTTACTTGGCGTATTTGGCAATCTCATCCTTTGGTGGATGGGAGAAAAAACAAATGCATATGATTGAACGTTTTAGAGATGCCATGCCTGAATTGGCGTATCATGGGGTCATTGGCGCATCCTATTTTTCTCTTTTTGATGATCCCAAGCATGTTGGTTGGTTTGACGAAGCAGAGAAAACATTGGGATTAGTATCAAAATCAGGTATTCCAAAACCTGCATTATCAGCGTGGAAATCATGGGATTATTCACGTCAAAAAAATGATTATACTGCACCTTATTTATTGCAAACCCCGCGTTTCTATGGTTTTCCTTTGCGTGCGAACACTGGAAAATTAGCCGAAACATATATGTATAGTAATGAATGGTGTCGTTGGAATATTACCATTCGGGGCGTACAGTCAAAAGCTGAACGTGTGTTTTCTGGGGTGGGTAATGATATTCACTTTGTGTGGAAGGGTTTGGCAAATCATGGACAGTTTATGCATGAAAAATGTCAAATTATATTACACGCTGATGACGCAGCAGGGAATCATTTAAAGCAGAACTTATTGCCCTCATGTGAGATTATTTCACCTTATCCCACTCAAATAATCTTCCGTTATCCTTTGGATTCTGAACCTGAATTATACCATTGGGGAGAAGTCATCAGCGACTATCATGCTAACAAAGGAAAAACAGCACTGAAAATCAATTTTGTATCCCCTAAATCTGGACTCGTTTTGCCTGTAGATGACGGTGATAACATGGATATCCGTCAAATCATTAAGCAAGGCATGTTACACCTTCGCATTCGCTTCCGTAGTCAAGGGAATGCTGGTCTTCGTATTGGCTTCGATGATCAACAAGGTTTTCACAGTTTTGTATTATTAACCGCTTACAGCAATCCCAATTTATTGAATATCTGGCAAGATGTTTTGATACCTTTGCATGATTTCCCGACATTAGCGAACAAAGATATTGAGCATCAAAAAACATTAAAAAAACCATTGGATTGGCAACATATTCAGCAAATACTGATGACATCGATGATGACATCTACATTATTGGATGTGGAAGATATTCGTATCATTGACTGATGTTACGCAGACCGTCATTTCCATCAAAGTGCGTAACATCATCACTTGTATCCTATCAGTGATTCATATCAATCAATTGAAAAAGTTCTAAACGTGATGATGGGTTATTCAAAAAAGCACCCGTTAATTTTGAGGTTGTCGTCCACGTATTGGGTTTTTGAACACCACGGTGGCA
>JAUZQL010000099.1 GCA_030950975.1 Mariprofundaceae bacterium
TCATTATCAATGGTTTTAGGCAAATGAATGGTACAAAAATCATAATGTTCTTCTTTTGCCATTTCAGCGATAATATAGGCTGTTTCTGCGGAATCATTGCCACCAATATAAAAGAAATAGCGGATATTATGTTTTTTAAAGGCTTCAAAGACACGTTTACATTCAGCTTTACCCGGTTTCAATCGAACTGAACCCAAAGCCGCCGCAGGTGTACGGGCAACATCTTCAAGTTGTGCTTCAGATTGTGTGGTCAAATCAATGAAATCTTCATTCATAATGCCCGCAATACCATGTCGCGCACCTAAAATACCTGTAATCGCATCATGTTTGCGTGCTTCAAGAATCGCACCCACCAACGATTGATTGATGACAGCCGTTGGCCCACCAGATTGTCCAATCAACATATTTCCTTTCAGCATATCCATTCTCCATGTTAAAAATTTTCGCCACGCTAAACTTCGATGTATGACATTGACACCTGATTTAAAACATATCATTCAAATCGTCGAACATGCTGGAAAAAGTATTCTTTTACCCCATTTTCAACAACAACATGAAGTACAAACCAAAGATGATGGCTCGATTGTTACGCAAGCGGATTTAGCTTGCCAAAGCTATTTACAAGAAAAATTACATGGATTGGCTCCTCATATTTCTTTTTTAGGTGAAGAAATGAGTAACAGTGAACAAATCGCTTGCTTGCAATCGAAGGCAGCTTTTTGGTGTGTTGATCCGCTTGATGGCACCAGTAATTTTGCCACACCAATGCCTATGTTTGCCATATCGATTGCTTTGATTGTCGATGGTAAAGCTATGTTGGCATGTATTCATGATCCGATTCGCCACGAAACATTTACGGCGATTCATCAACAAGGTGCCAAGCTCAATGGGCAAGATATTGTTGTATCATCTAAAAATACACTGAGTGATAGTGTCGGTTTTTTGGATTTCAAACGACTTTCACCAGCATTGTCGACTCATTTTGCCACCCAAAATATTTATCGAAGCCAACGTAATTTAGGCACCTGCGTACTTGAATGGGCATGGCTTGCTGCAGGACGTGCGCAATTTATTATTCATGGTGCTGAAAAATTATGGGATTATGCCGCAGGAAGTTTATTGGCCGAAGAAGCAGGTTGTGTGGTTCGTGATTTTTCAGGGCTTCAACCGTTTGCCAAGAAAACGTTAAGTAGTTCGATTCTCGCAGCACATCCAAGCATATATCAAGACTTGAAAAAGCATGTCAGCGATTAAAAATAGTGGTCATTTTTTATAGTAGGTATTGATGCTTGCATGAGATGAATTAGTTCAAATATGAGATGCCCGATTCAAAGACCACGGGATGACGCATTCTTTTCATCAAAGATCGTGGCATGACTGAAGTAAGACCACTGCTTGGGCGGCAATGCCTTCGCCTCGCCCTGTAAAACCAAGTGTTTCTGTGGTTGTTGCTTTCACATTACAAGCAGCCACATCAATCAACAGTAAGCTTGCCAAACATGCACGCATATCAGGTATATACCTTGCCAGTTTTGGTTTTTGTGCAATCACCGTCGCATCAAGGTTACCCACCTTCCAACCTAAATCATGAATACTTTTCATCACATGAGTGAGTAATTTCCGACTATCAATGCCCTTATAGTGTGGATCATCATCAGGAAAATGATGACCAATATCACCCAGACCTGCCGCCCCCAATAAGGCATCACACACCGCATGAATCAACACATCTGCATCGGAGTGTCCTGCTAAACCCAAATGATAATCCACCTTGACACCACCCAACATCAAGTCACGATTTTCTGCAAAAGCATGTACATCAAATCCTTGTCCAACCCTTATGTTCATACTTTTTTCTCCAAACACGCTTGCATCCAACGTAAATCATCTTGCGTGGTAATTTTTCGATTATTCACATCACCTTGTGAGATATACACAGGAAACCCTGCCGCTTCTAGCACCGAAGCATCATCGGTATGCAGGTGCAAACGCTCTGATTCTTGTAATAATGCCTTTTGAAACCAATCCAAACGCGCCACTTGTGGTGTTTGTACTGCACGCAAACAAGCACGAGCAGGGGTTTCAAGGACTTTTCCATATTCATCAACACGTTTAATCGTATCATGCACTGGTAAGGCTGGAATCGCTGCGCCATATTTTATCGCTACATCCAAAACATCTTTCAAAACAGCTTGGGAAGTCATCGGTCGAGCAGCATCATGCACTGCGACCATATCGACTTCATCTGGTAAGGCTGCCAAGCCTCGTTGCATAGAAATCGAACGTTCATCACCACCTTGCACAGGTGCAAGCAATTCAAATGAAAACGCCTGACCTGCAAGCACATCAACAAACATATCATCATCGATAGCAATCACGGGTTGTACCATCGCAATGCGAGGCTCTTGTTCTAAGCTTCTCAAGGTATGCAATACAATCGCTTGCCCTGCCACCGATACATATTGTTTAGGAATATCACCACCAAAGCGTTTGCCACTACCTGCTGCCAACAACAATACGGCAATACTCATACATCCAATCCTTGAACTGGCTTCATCAATGTGGGGATATCGCGTGTCATCGCATGTTGCATAAGCAAAGGATGACGGGGTATTTTATGTAAACTAAGCAACACGCACAGCACCAAACCATGCCAAGCTTCAAATCGCCATGCTATCGTATGTTCGCTTTGATTTAAGGATGATAACGTGACCAAAGACACCCCTTTCATCTCACTTAAGGCACCCATTTGATAAGACATCTCCAAATAATCAGGCAATAACAGCAAGCAACGATCATGAATAAATTCACCCGCACTTTCCAAGATTTTACCTTCCGATGTCACCACGGCACATGCTTGTAAATCATATTTACGACAACATTCGCTAAGGTATGCATCCAAACCATCTAATTTGACCGTTGCATCCACGTTCTATGTCCTCGCTTTGGCTTTTTCTGCAATGGCTCTAAAAATAGCCATCGCATCTTCCACTTCTTCTTTGGCAGCTTCGGAATCTGTTGATTTATCGACCCAACTTAAGACCGATGGATCAGGTTCATCCAAAAATATGGAAGGGCCTGTTTTTTCTTTGGTGCCATAACGCATGCGTACACGCACATAAGCGAGTGTTAAACGATAACGCGCTCGTGTCATAGCCACATACATCAAGCGCCGTTCTTCTTCCAAGCGATTTTCTTCGATGGCATTTTTATGTGGAAACAAGCCATCTTCCACACCAATAATATACACATGATCAAATTCTAAACCTTTGGCTGCATGGACGGTCATCAAACGTACTTGCCCTTCGGGTTCTTCTTCATCTTGATTGGATGCCAGAAAGACATGCTGCATAAAACTTTCCAAATTTCCGCCAGCTTCAGTATGACGCATCCACCAACGACGCAAATCCATGATATTGCGCATTCGACGTTCCGCTTCATCTTCATCCGCAGCTTCTTGACGAATAATATCTTCCAAACGTGTACGCTCAAGCAAGGCATCAAACGCATCATCGGGTTCACTGTGCAAAAACATATGTTCCAAACCCGATACCATTTCAGCAAACTCACGCAGCGTATGACTTAAACGATGTTCCAACTCATCATGTAGACACGCTTCCAACAAAGAACATGCTTGTTTCCAAGCAAATTCACCCAACAGTTCCAAAGCTTTTGCACCCACACCACGGCGAGGTCGTGCCACGGCACGCATAAATGCCAAATCATCTTCTGGATTCGCCATTAAACGTAAATAAGCCAAGGTATCTTGAATTTCTGCCCGATCAAAAAAGGATAAACCACCACTCACATGATACGGAACATTGGCTTCACGCAATGCCATTTCCACAGGACGTGATAAAAAAGATGCACGGTACAACACACAAAAATCATCCCAACCTTTGGCTTCTGCCACCGCACGCCGTGCTTTAATATCTGCGGCAAGACGTTGACCTTCATCTTCGGCATTGCCTGATTCCCAAACACGGACGGGTTTTCCTTGCCCTAAATTAGAGCGTAAAACTTTTCCCATCCGTTCCGTATTTTTCTCAATCAAGGTATTGGAAGCTTGTAAAATCGACTGGGTGGAACGGTAATTTTCTTCCAAACGCACCACATGTAAGGTGGGATAATCTTTGTCCAATTCAAAGAGATTTCGCACATCCGCACCACGCCAACCATAAATGGATTGATCATCATCCCCCACCACCGTCAAATGACCTTCTGACGGCATAAGTAAACGAATTAAATCATATTGAACCCGACTAGAATCTTGATATTCATCGACTAAAAAATAACGGCAGCGCATACGCCACAAAGCTTGAACATCTTTATGTTCGGATAACAAACGAATGGGTAAAATCATCAAATCATCAAAATCCACTGCATTCATGCGTGCCAACAAGGCATCATAACGTTCACGAATCACTGACAATGAATTATCTTCTTCTTCCAGCAAGCCACTTTTTAATAAAGAAATACGTGCAATCAAACGATCCACTTGATCGCTATCGGAGGGTAATTTTAAATCTGCCAACACCGAGCGCAAAGCTGATTTTTGTTCGGAGCCTGAAAAAATAGAGACGTTGCTTTTACGCTCTGCCAAGGCTGCATGTTCACGCACCATCGCCAAACCCAAGGCATGAAAAGTACAAATACGCAGTGTTTTGGATGTATCGCCCAATCGTTTCTGCAAACGTTCACGCATTTCTTTGGCTGCTTTATTGGTAAAGGTGACGGCAGTAATCGCATCATGAGGT